>NZ_JBWKYI010000018.1:0-110203 GCF_059423705.1 Pedobacter sp. GW460-11-11-14-TSB4 | reverse complement strand
AGCAGAGGTCTGTTACAGGTTCTAGATCGTAAGTCTGGATCGCAGCATAGTTCACCTCTGCTTTTAAGGTTTCCTTTATCAAATTTAATTCTTTGATAATCTTTCTCAAACCTAAGGGACAGCAGCGGTAGCCCCGATTTTTTTATGAGGGCTATAGCGAATGGCGGGGCTACAGTTGCCAATCACTACAATCTTTTCGTTTGCTAATTAAAAGAAATTTGTATTTTATTTATCTGTAAATCAGTTAATTAATTTTTTAAACTGATTTTTCAGTAATACAACTTGTTTTTTAGTTGTAAAACTGAAAAGTAAGTTATAGATTTGGGTATGGAAGAATTAACTAAAGCAGAAGAGCGTATTATGCAGATTTTATGGAAACTGCAAAAAGCATTTGTGAAAGATATTATTGATGAGCTGGAAGAAGAACCTAAACCACCTTATAATACCATCTCATCAATTGTGAGGCTTTTAGAAAAGAAAGGTTATGTTAATTATAAGGCTTATGGAAAAACCTACGAATACTTTCCGTCGATTACCAAAGATGAATATGCCAAAACTACCTTTTCAAAATTATTTTCAGGTTATTTTGATAATTCTCCAACCAGTCTTTTATCTTTTATGGTAAAAGAAGAAAAACTAAGTGAAAAAGATATAGAAGAAATTAAAAAAATCATTAACCAGGATTCGAAGTCATGATTTTAATTTACTTATTAAAGGTTTCGGCCTGTACCGTAATCTTCTTTGCGGCCTATCAGTTCTTGCTGGCTAAACTCACGTTTTTTAACCTGAACCGTGCTTATTTATTAATGATGCTGGTATTGAGTTTTAGCATCCCGGCAGTGACCATCGAAAATCGCCACGAAGTAACAGTAGCCAGTCAGGAGATTCCCTCAAAAATAGCGTATAGTAATGATGGTTTTGTAGAGCAGGATTTTGCAGATGAAGGCAATGCTACTAACACTAACATAAACTGGAACCAGCTAGTGATGTATGGTTATTGTTTAATTCTGGCCGCCCTTGTTTTTAGAATGCTTTTGATGATGGTACGCATCCAGATTCAATTGCGCAAACATGCGATAGATAGAAATGGAGCTGTAATCTTGGTCGATGGTAAATCAACCATAAAAAACTGCTCTTTTTTTAACCAGATTATTGTCGACGACTCGTTACAGTTGGAAGAGAAGAACCTGGTGATTAAACACGAATCGATCCACGTAAAACAGTGGCATGCTTTCGATAAACTTTTAGTTAACCTCGTAACTGCAGTCCTCTGGTTTAACCCCATTATTTATTTTTGGCGGAATGCCATTGATCATAACCACGAATTTCTGGCCGACCGTGAAACTTCTAAAGTTGCAGATAAGAAGGTTTATGCTTCTTTACTTTTAAATCTGGCTATGCCAGCTAAAAAATTAGCCATTAATAGTTTTAGTAAACTTCCACTAAAAAATAGAATCATGATGTTGTACAAAGAACCAAACGCAAAGCTGCAAAAGCTTGTTTATTTAGGCATTATTCCGGTTTTAATGATTTGCTGCATGGCATTTATAAACCGCAAAGAAATTATTGTTGAGAAAACATTGGATGGGAAACAGGCCTCGGCAGATGCACCGATAAAGCCAAATGTTTATGCCATGAATTACTTAAACAGCACGATTAAGGTTAATCCAAACCCTGCTTTTAATGAAGTAGAACCTATATTGGTTATTGATGCCGGCCATGGTGGGAAAGATGGAGCTGTAAGCGCCCTGGATGGTCAAAAGGAAAAAGACCTGAATCTAAGGGCAGTAAAAATCATTAAAGAAGAAGCAGAAAAAAGAGGGATTAAAGTTGTATTGACGAGAACTTCTGATGAATTTATCTCACTTCGCGATCGTTTGCCTAAACAAGAGGCTATGGCATTTATTTCCATCCATCATAATGCAGCAGTTGCAAATGAAGCAGTGCCTTTCGGTGGTATTGAGGTTTATGTTTCTAAACTGAACAGCAATATTAAAACAGCGGAAGACCTGGGTGCCGGAATTTTAAGCAATTTAAAGCAGCTTAAAGGAATGGAAGTAAGAGATTCGTTAAAAAATGCAAACCTTTTATTACTCCGTGAATCTAAAGTGCCTGCAGTTTTAATCGAGCTTGGCAATATATCCAACAGTAAGACCCTTGATTACATTAATAAGGAGAAAAATATCCGAAAAATCAGCAATCTGATTTTAGATGGCTTTGTTGCCTTTTCGAAACGTGGTTGTTAATTAATGATAGCTATGGAATGGTTAACCTATCTGCTTAAAGTTACCGCCTGTACGGTACTGTTCTTCGGATTTTACCTGGTGGTTTTAAGAAAACTCACTTTCTTTAAGATCAATCGCTTTTATTTGCTGGCTACGCTGTTGCTGAGTTTTATTATTCCGGCTTTACATTTTGAAATTAAACGCGAAATAACAACGGTAGAAACTGAGGCCCCGGTTAATATACCTGAAATAAAACCTGCTGATGAGGCACCAGTGCAGCTTATTCAGCCCATTATGCTGAAGTACCAGCCAGAGGTAAGAACTCAAGTCGACTGGATGCTGCTGATGTATACTGTTTACGGTGCTACGGCTGCACTTTTATTGTTGGTTTGCCTATGGCGGCTGTTTGGTTTGCTTAAACACACCGGTAGTTACACCCAAAATTACGACGGATTAAAGCTAATAAGCAAAACACAAGGTTTTACCAACTGCTCCTTTTTTAACTATGTTTTTATAAATGATGAGGATTTAAGTGCTGCTGATCTATCAGTTTTGCTGAAACACGAGCAGGTTCATGCCAGGCAATACCATTCTATAGATAAGCTAGTGCTCATGGTTTTTAAAGCTGTTTTATGGTTTAACCCTGTGGTTTACCTATACGATAAAGCTTTAGAGCAGGTACATGAATATGAGGCAGATGAAGTCACCTCAACAGGTTATGGCAGTAGGGCATATGCCAATCTTTTACTAAAACTGGCCATAACCAAGAGCGAGATGCCATTGATCCACAATTTTGTTAAAAGCCCGATTAAGGACCGTATTAAAATGTTGTTTAACCAAAAATCAACGAACATGAAAAAGTTAGTGTATGTATTGGCATTGCCGATATTATTGGGACTGGTGTATAGTTTTACAGTAGCATATGTTGATGTTGCCCCTACGGTACAAACCGAGATTAAAACATTGCAAACCGATTCTTTACTTGGAAAACCGATAGAAGGCGTGGTGATTGAATTTGGTAAGAAAAGGAACCATAAAACATTTGGCTTAAAAACGGCAACTGGTACTTATTCAATAGAATATAACAATGTTAACAATAAACTTAAAATAGGCGACAAAATAGTTGTACTAATTAGCGCAAGTATATTGCCGCCTGCACCAATTGGAGAGCCCAACCGATTTAAAGATGTCGACATTACTTACGTGCCACAAACCATAAAGGATTTAAAGGGCAATTTGATTTACGAGTATAAACCTGAAAAATATGCTTTTCTGTATGAAGCCAATAAGGCCCGTTTTGCCACCTCTAAAATTAAGTCGATAAAAAAAGGTGCGAATAATAAACTTGAAAAAATTGTTTTAAATGATGGCCTTTTTACTATCAATTTAAATCTTACCGCTCAAAATATAAAAGATGACAATTTTAAAAGGGGCGATAAGGTACTGGTGAAATTTATTGGCGAAAAGTTGGTTTCAAAGAATACCTATACGACTGATAAGCTGATCATTTTGTATTCTGAGCCTAAAAAATATATAATTAAAAATGAGGCGCTCTATGACCGTTTTTATCATCAGGATGGGAAGCAAAAGATTGCTGTTTTGAAATCGAATGATTATGCTGCGTTAGTGCCAAAAATTATTTCTTTCAGGACGCTTCGTGGAGATGTTAAAGGAAATATATCTTATTTCTCATTTGCTGACTTAATAATCGGGAATAGTAAGTTGATCGCGGAAGAATTAATTTGGGATAAAGAAAAAGGTTTAATAACTGCAAAAAAGGCAAGATTAGATGATAAAATGGGGGATGGATTCATTTCTGCACAAATTGTTCTGGACCTTAATAAATCAAAATCAAAAGATTTTTCTTCTAGCGGAAATGCAAAATATCTAATTACTTACATTGAGGATGGTCCGGCAAAAGGGAGTTTACTAGGGACTATAAAATATGGCGCTATAGATTCAGTTAAAACATCTAAAGATCAAAAACTAATAAATCTGTATGGAAGGGCTAGAGTTTATAATGATGATTTAATGTTAGAAGCGGATAAAATTATTTTTAATAAGCAAAACGGTGATGCAAAAGCTATAAATGGCTCACTATTAACCAAGTCTCGTGCTGGCGTCAAAAGATTTGATAGTCTACATGTAAAGTTTGATATTCAAGATAAAAAGAACTGAAGATCTGTCTTTTAGGAAAAGTAATTGGAGCATTTGGAATTGTAGGTCCTTCACTGCGCCCAAAATGGCAAAAAGCAGAGTATATATTCCGTTATCCCTTTTCCATTATACATCTTACATCCTTTAAAACGCTTCTGCTAAACTGATATAAAATCCCGATTGGCGTTTTTCGTTTGGCAGTTTTTCGCCAATGCCGTAATCTACCCGCACACTTAAACCTTTTGCCGGATCGAAAAAGTAGCGCCCTCCAAGGCCAAAGTTTGGTTTTAATCCATCGGCATTAAACTGGCCGTTTGCAAATACCTTACCGGTACCCGCAAAAGCTACAATACCAAAACGGTTCATAAAACGGTAACGGATTTCGGCTTGTGTGGCCATCAGGTTTTCATCACGGTAGCGACCGCTGTAATAACCGCGCATCATTTGGTCGTTGCCTAACTGTTGTAAAAGGTAAAATGTCGTAGCTTTACTTTGTATGGTGTAAAAAATACCCTGTACCCCTAAAACTACTTTTGGCGCCAGACTGAAGAAACCGCGAAGATCTAGCTTCATCTGTGAGCCGGTAAAACTATCGCCACCAAAAAAATCGGGTGCATACTGGTAGGTTGCCCTGCCAAAAAAACCCTTTGTTGGGTAATTGTTGCTGTTACGTGTGTCGTAACTCTGCGATGCACCTATCCACGCTACTGAGCCTCCATCTTTATCTAAAATTTGTGGATTCGTTGTATAAATGCCACCAATTTCCTTATCTATAAAGCGGTAATTCTCGAAACCCAATGATACTCCTGTATATGCTTTGGGTAAAGTGTTCATCTCGGCATCGAACAGCGTTTTAAAAACCCGTTGGTCTAATTTATCTTCATCTGCTTTTTGTGCCTTATTGCCAATGCCGTAAAAATTGAAAGGCTGATTTTTAAAACGGACATCGCCGATAAAATGGTATTTATTCCCTTTGGTCCAGGAATCGCCCTTAAGCATAAAATTGGCAGTTTTTTTTGTAGAATAGGTCGTGTTCAAAGCGAAATTCGAACTCCTGTTCAAAGTATCTTTTCTATCGACATAAAAGGAGTAAATCGCGCCAAGCCCAAATTCAAAACCGGTTTCCTGACTATAGCCGAAGGCGGGTAAAGGTAAAAAGCTGGCTTTGCGGGTGGTATCTTTTTCGTTCGAGAGCATCTTTTTAATCAATTTCATCTGCGCCATACCAGGCAGCGTAATTGTTAAAAGGAAAAAGAAAATGTAGATTCTTTTCATGGCGCAAAGAAAAGGAATTTTAAATTATGGTTTAACAATTGTCTGATTAAATTAATTTTATAAATTGAAAACAAAAGTAAAACGCTCTAAATAACGATGTATAAATTCGCGCTCCTAGTATTGGTATTCTGTTTTGGCAATTTTGTGACTATGGCTCAGAATAATTTTGCCATTAGTGGGGTAATTAAAGCTAAGGATGGAAAACCCATTGAGGCTGCTACTGTGTTTATAGCCGATTCGAAAAGTATTACCTTAACGGATGAGAAAGGAGCGTATTTTATTGGTGGATTGGCGAGTGGTAATTACGAATTAGTCGTAAAAATGATTGGTTATGTTTCTGAGAAAAGAAATATGAGCATTAATGGCAAATCGTTGGTGCTGGATATAAAATTAGCAGATGCAGTTGTAGAATTAAATAGTGTAACCATAAAATTTGACAAGAAAAGAGAAGAATATTTAAGGATATTTAGAGATGCCTTTTTAGGAACGTCGCCAAATGCAGCCAGTTGTGAAATAGAGAATACAGATGTTTTAAAGTTTAAATCTAAAACTGATTATTTAAATGCCACATCCAGCGATTTTTTAATCATTACAAATCATATGCTTGGTTATCGGATAAAATATCTGCTAAAGGACTTTACTTTTACCAGGGCTAGCCGTTTGACCAGTTTTGATGGTGATTGTGTTTTTGAAGAACTAACAGGTAATCAGGAGGAGCGAAGCGAGTGGATGGAGAACCGGAAAGTTGCTTACTTTGGTTCTTTTATGCATTATTTAAGAACTGTGTTTGCAAACAATGCAGAGCAAAATGGTTTTTTACCTATGCCGCTATAAATGAAACGGGACCGATGAAAATAAGTACTCAACCTACAAATCCCAGTATGTTTACGAGTGTAGTAGATAGTAATTTTATAAAACTTGAACTCCCCAGATCGGTGTATGTGTTGTATAATCATAAAATTGCTACGCGTTTGGATTATAATGCTGGATCACTTTTACGCCCTTACCTTAAGCATACACTGGTTGATAGCAAAGGTAGTTATGTAGATTATAAAAGTTTTTACGTGCGTGATTTTTGGGGCGGCAAAAGAATAGGGGATAGGTTGCCATTTGAATACCAGCCTTAATAATAGGTAAATGAGATTAGCTTAATTTCCACGAAAGATCCTGAAACAAGTTCAGGATGACGAAGCACGAGGGGAATTGGTTAACTGTTAATTAATAACTGTCAATTGCCAACTATTTCCATGAAAGATCCTGAAACAAGTTCAGGATGACGAATCGCGGTGTGAATTGGTTAATTGTTAATTGCCAACTATTTCCATAAAAGATCCTGAAACAAGTTCAGGATGACGAAGCACGAGAGGAATTGGTTAACTGTTAATTAATAACTGTCAATTGCCAACTATTTCCATGAAAGATCTTGAAACAAGTTCAGGATAACGAATCGCGGGGCAATCAGTTAATTGTTTATTGATAACTGTTAATTGCCAACTATTTCCATTAAAGATCCTGAAACAAGTTCAGGATGACGAACCACGAGGGGGAATCGGATAATTGTTTATTGATAACTGTTAATTGCCAACTATTTCAATAAAAGATCCTGAAACAAGTTCAGGATGACGAACCATGAGGGGAATCGGTTAACTGTTTATTGATAACTGTTAATTGCAAACTGTACTATTTCTGCTGCCCGTTGACACCTAAACCGGATTGAAGGGGAAAGCCCACAGGCGAGGTACGAGCCGAGGACTTTTACCGAAAAGCCGGACTGACGTTAAAAGGATTGCTGCAATTGCTTTTCAAATAAAGGATACTAGCTTAATTTTCATAGAGATCCTGAAACAAGTTCAGGATGACGAACCACGAGGGGAGAATTGGTTAATTGTTTATTGATAACCATTAATTGCCAACTATTTCCATTAAAGATCCTGAAACAAGTTCAGGATGACGAATCGGGGAGGGAATCAGTTAATTGTTTATTGATAACTGTTAATTGCAAACTATTTCCATTAAAGATCCTGAAACAAGTTTAGGATGACGAACCGGGAGGGAATGATCAGATAATTTTATGTAAGTTAATTGGCGCCATGCCCTAATCGCCATGCGCCAAACGCGATGCTCCAAGCGCTAAACGCTTTTACGTTTTAACCTTTCGGCCTAAATACCTATTTTTGCGGCAAACAATACAAAACGAAATGAGCAATACAAGAGGACCAATATCTCAGTTTATGGAGCGTAATTACCTCCATTTTAATGCTGCGGCAATGATGGATGCGGCTAAAGGATACGAAACGCATTTAGACGAAGGTGGTAAAATGATGATCACACTTGCTGGTGCAATGAGTACTGCAGAATTGGGAATTTCACTTGCAGAGATGATTCGCCAGGATAAAGTGGCGATTATTTCTTGTACGGGTGCGAACCTTGAAGAAGATATTATGAACCTGGTAGCACATTCACATTATAAACGTGTACCAAACTACCGCGATTTAAGTCCGCAGGACGAGTGGGATCTTTTAGAGAACCATTACAACCGTGTTACCGATACCTGTATCCCGGAAGAAGAGGCTTTCCGTCGTTTACAGAAACACATTCATAAAATATGGAAAGATGCAGATACGGCCGGTGAAAGATATTTTCCGCATGAGTTCATGTACAAAATGCTTTTAAGTGGCGATTTAGAGCAATATTATGAAATAGACCCTAAAAACTCGTGGATGCTTGCTGCGGCAGAAAAGAATTTGCCAATTGTAGTACCGGGATGGGAAGATTCTACTATGGGTAACATTTTTGCCTCATATGTGATGAAAGGTGAATTGAAAGCAACTACAATGAAAAGCGGTATTGAATATATGGGCTGGTTAGCCGACTGGTATATTGCAAACAGTGGTGGCAAAGGAATTGGTTTCTTCCAGATTGGTGGTGGTATAGCCGGCGATTTTCCTATTTGTGTAGTGCCAATGCTTTATCAGGATATGGAAATGGAAAATATTCCTTTCTGGAGTTATTTCTGCCAGATCTCGGATTCGACTACTTCTTATGGCTCATATTCTGGTGCTGTACCGAACGAAAAGATTACCTGGGGTAAATTAGATATTCACACCCCTAAGTTTATTGTAGAAAGTGATGCAACAATTGTAGCACCATTAATGTTTGCCTGGATATTAAAACAATAATCAGAAAAAATAAATAAACCAAATTGGTTTCTAGTATGCCCATTCGAGATAACATATCGAAAATGGGCATTTTTATTGCCTGAATGGCCTGAAACGACATTTGTTTAGAATGATTATAAATTGTATTTCCAGTCACTATTATGTCATGGGATTTATTAATAAGTTATACTTTTGTTCAAGTTTTGGTGGGGCTACCCCTAGTTCAGCATCAATTTCACAACAAAAAGTAAATTAAATAAGTATAAAGTGTTCATTATGAGAGATATCTCGATGATTTTAAAAAGCGTTTGGAAGTCGTTATTCGTATTTTCAGCAATTTCCGTAATAGCGGTTTCTACCGTAAGTGCGCAGGATGCTAAAGAGGGAAGAGCGCTTTTCAAAGCAAAATGTTCTTCGTGCCATGCGTTAGATGCTAAATTGGTTGGTCCGGCCTTAACTGGTGTAAGCGATCGTCATGATGAAGCATGGCTTTTGAAATGGATCCCTAACAGTGCTGCATTAATCGCTTCTGGCGATGCTGCTGCTGTTAAAGTTTTTAATGAGAACAATAAGGTGGCGATGACTTCTTTTCCTGAATTGGATGAGACTAAAATCAAAGACATCTTACAATACATTAAAGAAGGTGAGCCAAAAGCAGCTACTCCAGCAGGTGGTGTTGCAGTAAAAGACGAATCTACTTCAGGTTTATCAATTGCAGGTATCGTTGCTATCGTAGTATTGGCAATTGTGATTTTAGTAATCTTAGGTCGTGCTTCTAAATTGTTAGAGCGCCTGATTTTACAAAAACAAGGTATCGAGATTGAGGAAGATGTGCCATTAAAGGTTGGTGTGCGCAAGATGTTCAAAAACAAGAAATTTGTGATGTTCTTTATCTTGTGTTTAATCATCTGTTTAGGTTCGTTCGGTTGGATGGGCATGTGGAATACGGGTGTTCATACCGGTTACCAGCCAGTACAGCCAATTAAATTCTCTCACGAGTTGCACGCGGGTATCAATCAGATCGATTGTCAGTATTGCCACAACGGTGCATTTAAATCTAAAAATGCAACTATCCCATCATTAAACGTTTGTATGAACTGCCACAAAGCGGTTCAGGCAAGAGATAAATATGATGGTGAGATTTCTCCTGAGATCAAAAAAATCTATAATGCTTTAGGTTACGATCCTGAAACACAGAAATACGATGAAAGTAAAGCTAAACCAATGGAGTGGGTACGTGTACACAACCTTCCTGATTTTGCTTACTTCAATCACTCTCAACACGTAGTTGTTGCAGAAGATGCAATCCGTAAAGCAAAAGGATTACAACCAACAGAACCTGTATGTTTCGCTTGTCACGGTCCGGTTAATACCATGGAAGAAATTTATCAATATTCTCCATTAACCATGAAATGGTGTATTAACTGCCATAAGGAAACAGATATTTCTGGTCAGAAAAATAATGCTTTCTACGCTAAGGTTATCGAAGCGCACGAAAAGATTAAAAAAGGCGAGAAAATTACACCAGCGTTATTGGGTGGTTTAGAGTGTGGTAAATGCCACTATTAATAGATAGAGTTTAGTAAGAACGTTCGAATAAACAGTAATATAGCTTAAATGGAAAGCAACAAAAAATACTGGAAAGGCTTAGAGGAGTATAACAATACACCCGATTTTGTTAAGAATAACAAAAACGAATTCGCCGAGCCACTTCCAATAGAAGATGTTTTAAATGAAGCAGGGTTAAGTACCGTTACCCCACGCCGCGACTTTTTAAAGGCGTTAGGTTTTGGTTTAGGTGCAGTAACTTTGGCAGCCTGTCAAACTGCCCCTGTTCATAAATCTATTCCTTACCTGGTAAAACCTGAAGAGGTTACTCCGGGTATTCCTAACTATTATACTTCGAGCTTTAATGGCCAGAGTATTTTAGTTAAAACAAGAGAGGGACGCCCGATTAAAATTGAACCAAATCCAAATGCGGGTCAATTTAACTGTGGTACAGATGCGAGAGCCCAAGCTTCGGTTTTAGATTTATATGATGTATCTAAACTAAAAGCACCAGCTTTAGTAAAAGACGGAAAAGTGGAAGAAACCACCTGGGCAAAAATCGACAGCTTTGTAAAAGGCGAGTTGGCAAAAGCACAGGCAGGTGGAAAGAAAATCCGTATTGTATCATCAACAGTAAACAGCCCATCAACTAATGCGGTTATTGCACAGTTTATTGCAAAATATCCTGCTGCTAAATTGGTTCAGTACGATGCGGTTTCTTATACTGGTATTATCCAGGCCAACCAAAACAGTTTTGGTAAAGCCGTTTTACCAAAATACAACTTTGATAAAGCCGATTTAATTGTAAGTTTCAGTGCCGATTTCTTAGGTACCTGGATTAGCGGAGAAGAGTTTACCGCTCAATATACCGCTAACCGTAACTACAAATCGTTAGAAAATAAAAAAATGAGCCGCCACATTCAGTTCGAAAGTGGAATGAGCTTAACAGGTACCAATGCAGATACCCGTGTTCCGGTTAAATTATCGGAAGAAGGACCTGCTTTAATTGCTTTATACAATGCCATTACCGGTAGCGCTTTACCTGGTGGAACATTAGGTAATAACACCACTGCCGATAAAGTAATTAAACTGGTAGCGAAAGAATTGGTACAAGCTAAAGGTAAAGGCCTTGTAGTTTGTGGTTCGAACGATGTTTCTACGCAGATTTTAGTAAATGCCATTAACGCCGCTATCGGAAGTTATGGCACTACGATCGATTTAGATAACCCTTGTTATTTATATGCAGGTAACGATGCCGAATTTAATGGCTTAGTTGCTGAAATGAGCCGTGGCGAAGTTGGTGCTGTTTTATTCTTAAACAGTAACCCGGTTTACGATGCAGCAAATGCAAAAGCGTTTACTGATGCATTGGCTAAGGTTCCGGCTAAAATTTCATTCTCTGATCGTGCTGATGAAACTGCAACTGCTTGTGATGCCATTGCAATTAACCATAACTATTTAGAATCGTGGGGTGATGCAAATGCTTACGAAGGATATTATTCTATCGTTCAGCCAACCATCAACCCGGTTTTCAATAGCCGCCAGGCTGAAGAGAGTTTATTAACCTGGGCTGATGCTCCGGTTAAAGATTACTATCAGTTTGTACGCAGCAACTGGGAAGCTAAAATGTTACCAGCTGTTGGTTTGAAATGGGAAGAAGTTTTAGAAAAAGGAGTGGTTACGGCAACAGCAAAAACTGCCGGAGCTTATTCATTCACACAATCTTTAGCGCAAGTTGCTACTTCAATTGTTAGCAGCAGCAAAGCTTTAGATAAAGATATTCAGTTACAGGTTTACGAAAACATCCCGATGCGTGATGGTAAAAATGCAAACAATGCATTCTTACAGGAATTACCTGATCCGGTTTCTAAAGTAACCTGGGATAACTATGTTGCCCTTGCACCAAAATTTGCTGAGAAATTAAAGGTTAAAGAATTTGATGTGGTAACGGTGAAAGCCAGCAACGGATATTCAGTAGACCTTCCGGTATTGATTCAGCCAGGACAAGCACAACAAACTGCATCTATTGCATTAGGTTATGGCCGTACCAAAGTGGGTAAAGCCGGTAACGATGTGGGTAAAAATGCTTTCCCTTTTGTTTCTTTTATAAATGGAACCTTCCAATATGCCACTACAGTAACCATTACCCCAACAGGCGGTTACTATGAGTTAGCTCAAACACAAACTCACCACTCTTTCGAAGGTCGTGCAGTGATTAAAGAAGCTACTTTTAAAGAGTACTTAAAAAATCCTGGTGCGGGCAACGAAAAAGGCGAGCATAAAGATTACGATCTTTGGGATCAATACGAAAAACCAGGTAACAACTGGGTTATGGCAATCGATTTGAATGCCTGTACAGGTTGTGGTTCTTGTATTGTTGCTTGTAACGTTGAAAATAACATTCCTGTTGTAGGCCGTGATGAGGTTCGCCGTCGTCGTGAAATGCACTGGATCCGTATCGATCGTTATTACAGCTACGAAACTAAAGACGGTGACGTAACCAGAGAAAAAGAAATTGCTAAGTTAGAAGACTTAGATCACGTTTCTGTGGTTCACCAGCCAATGTTATGTCAGCACTGTGATCACGCACCTTGCGAAACCGTTTGTCCGGTATTGGCAACGGTACACTCAAGTGATGGTTTAAACCACATGGCTTATAACCGTTGCGTAGGTACACGTTACTGTGCAAATAACTGTCCGTACAAAGTACGTCGTTTCAACTGGTTTAACTACTGGAACGATTCACGTTTCGATAACTATTTAAATAACGAGTTTACCCAATTAGTTTTAAACCCTGATGTAACTACACGTTCGAGAGGGGTAATGGAAAAATGCTCTATGTGTATTCAACGTATACAAGGTGGCAAATTACAAGCTAAACTGGAGAAACGTCCATTAAAAGATGGCGATATTAAAATGGCTTGTCAGGAAGCTTGTTCAGCAAATGCGATTGTATTTGGTGATGCAAACGATCCAAATTCAGAGGTTTCAAAAGCATTACGTTCTGAGCGTATTTACTACGTATTGGAAGAGATCAATGTGAAACCGGGTATCGGCTACATGACAAAAATTAGAAATACAGATACAACAGTACAAGCGTAAGCTTTAGTATAAAGAAAATACAAATTATGTCAGGACATAACGAATCAATACTTAGAGAACCATTAATTACCGGAGATAACATCACGTATGCAAAAATTACGGATGATATTTTAAGCCCGGTAGAGAACAAGCCGAACAAGGCTTGGTGGATTGGTTTCATCGTTGCCTCATTAGGTGCTTTACTTTGGGTAGTAGCAGTAAGCTACACTTTCTGGAATGGTATCGGTGCATGGGGTTTAAATAAAACAGTTGGTTGGGCTTGGGATATCACCGGTTTCGTATGGTGGGTAGGTATCGGTCACGCTGGAACACTAATTTCAGCAGTACTATTACTCTTCCGTCAGAACTGGCGTAACTCCATCAACCGTTCGGCAGAGGCGATGACCATTTTCGCCGTAATCTGTGCCGCAACTTACGTTGTATCGCACATGGGCCGTCCTTGGTTAGCTTATTGGGTTTTACCTTTACCGAATCAGTTCGGATCACTTTGGGTAAACTTTAACTCACCATTGGTGTGGGATATGTTTGCGATCTCGACTTACTTCTCTGTATCATTATTATTCTGGTACACAGGTTTATTACCAGATATCGCTACCATCCGCGACCGTGCAGTGGGTACACGTAGAAAAATCTATTCTATCTTCTCTTTTGGATGGAGTGGAAGTGTTAAAACCTGGCAACGTTTCGAAGCGGTGTCTTTAATCTTAGCAGGTATCTCTACACCACTTGTACTTTCGGTACACACCATTGTATCAATGGACTTTGCAACATCGGTAATTCCGGGATGGCACACCACCATCTTCCCTCCATACTTCGTGGCAGGGGCGATCTTCTCAGGATTTGCGATGGTATTAACCTTATTATTGGTTGCACGTAAAGTATTGGGCTTAGAAAACTACATCACCATGTTCCACATCGAGTCGATGAATAAAATCATCATCTTAACCGGATCAATCGTAGGTGTGGCTTATTTAACTGAGTTCTTCATCGCATGGTATTCAGGTTCGGAATACGAGCAGTATGCATTTATCAACAGGTCTACTGGTCCTTACTGGTGGTCGTACTGGATGATGATGACCTGTAACGTAATCTCTCCGCAGTTGTTATGGTTCAAAAAGATCCGTTTAAGCATTAAAGCGACCTGGATTTTATCAATCGTAGTAAACGTGGGTATGTGGTTCGAGCGTTTCGTAATTATCGTTACTTCATTACACCGTGATTATATTCCGTCAAGTTGGGCAATGTTTTATCCAACATGGGTTGATATCAGTGTATTCGTAGGTTCAATCGGTTTGTTCTTTACTTTATTCTTATTATTCTTAAGAGTATTGCCATCAATCGCTATAGCAGAGGTTAAATTATTATTAAAAACTGCAAGTGAGCAAGCTAAAATGAAACAGATTAAAGAAGGGCATGAGAATAAAGAATACGTTGCAGAATACGTAGAGTCTTTAGAGAAATTTGATAGTGTTAAACAAGAAGATTACGCAAAAATATAACAATGAGTGATATCAAATATATTTTAGGCAGCTTTGGCGATCCTGACGAAATGATGCACGGCATCGAAAAGCTTCAGGAAAATAACATCAGCATTCATGATGTATATACACCGATGCCTATACACGGAATAGAAGCCAAATTAGGAATTAAAAGATCTAGAATCGATATCGCAGCATTTTGCTTTGGTATTACCGGTACTTGCTGTGCGTTCGCTTTGATTTATTTCTGCGCAGTAATCGATTGGAGAGTAAACATAGGTGGTAAACCATCATTCGCATTGCCGGATTTTATTCCGATAATGTTCGAGCTTACAGTATTATTCTGTGCTTTCGGTATGGTGTTAACTTATTATGCATCTACTCACTTATTCCCAGGAAGAGCACCAAGAGTGATGGATTTACGTGCTACTGATGATCGTTTTGTTATTGCAGTTGATGCAAAAGACAATGTGGAACATACTGTAATTGATGGATTATTAAAAGATGCAGGTGCTTTAGAAATAAAGTATAATGAAAGAAAGTACATTAGCTATGAATAAGAATAAATTTGTTTACACGGCGTTTTTAGCTATCGCTTTTGCAGCTACCTTTTCTGCTTGTAAAGATAAACGCAGTACTGGCTTAGAATATGCCAGAAACATGTATGATCCGATTGCTTACAATCCGGATCAGCCAAACAAAAATTTTAAAGATGGTAAAACAGCCCAGTTGCCACCTGCACATACTAAACCAGTAGGTTTTACTGAATATGATGAGTATCCTAATACAAAAGAAGGATACGAAGCAGCAGGTGTGAGCATGGTTAACCCTTTACCAGTAGATACTGTTAATTTAGCTCAGGGTAAACATTTATTTACCGTTTTCTGTAGCCCTTGCCATGGTGAAAAAGGCGATGGACAAGGACACTTAGTTAAAATTGAGAAATTTAGTGGTGTACCTGCTTATCAAACAGGCGCATCATCTAGAGGTGGTAATATGGTTGATCTTACCGCAGGTAAAATTTACCACACCATTACTTACGGTGTAA
This sequence comes from Pedobacter sp. GW460-11-11-14-TSB4, assembly GCF_059423705.1. NCBI lineage: Bacteria > Pseudomonadati > Bacteroidota > Sphingobacteriia > Sphingobacteriales > Sphingobacteriaceae > Pedobacter > Pedobacter sp. GW460-11-11-14-TSB4. Next base: position 94,212 of record NZ_JBWKYI010000018.1, on the reverse strand, counting down.
ATAACATGGGCTCGCATGCTTCGCAAATCTCACCAACAGATCGTTGGAAAGTGGTGATGTATGTTCAACAATTACAAAAAGGACAATAGTAAAGCAAATATAAATGGGAACTCACAATATTAATTTTAGTGAACAGTTTGAGTTTACAGGTAAAGTAAAAACATTAAGCATCGTTGGTATCGTTATCGGTATTGCAGCTGTATTGTTCGGTTTCTTAGCCGGCGATAAAGTAATGCACGAGCGTACTTTTGCTAACCTGTTGCTTATGGCATATTACTTTGCATGCGTTTGTATGTCGGGTACATTTTTCCTGGCTGTTCAATATGTAGCTCAGGCAGGTTGGTCTGCATCAATTTTACGTGTACCGCAGGCTATGGCAAAAACATTGCCTATTGCAGCTGTAATACTGGTTGTCGTAATTTCGGCAGGTTTGTACACACACAACTTATACCACCACTGGCATGCAGATGGATTAACGGATCCAAACAGTGCTAATTATGATTCTATCATTGCTGGTAAATCGGTATTCTTAAATGTACCTTTTTTCTTAGGTCGCCAGGTGGTGTTCTTAGGTATCTATAGTATATTTTCGATCATGTTTGTTAAGTTTTCTTATAATGAAGATTTAGCAGGTGGTTTAAATTCTTACAGAAAAAGCTTTAAAAATGCTTGTATCTTTCTGGTAATTTACGGTTTTACAACACCGATTTTTGCTTTCGATACGGTAATGTCATTAGAAGCACACTGGTTCTCAACCATGTTCGGCTGGTATAACTTCGCCGCTATGTGGGTAAGCAGTTTAGCTACTATCGCCATTATTCTTATCTTATTAAGAAGAGCGGGTTATATGCAATGGGTTAACAATAGTCACTTGCATAATTTAGGTCAGTTTATTTTCGGTTTCTCTATCTTCTGGACTTATGTATGGTTTGCTCAGTTCTTATTGATCTACTATGCAAACATGCCTGAAGAGACTGTATATTTCTACAAACGCTTTGAGTATTACAAGTTCTGGTTTTTCTTAAACCTGGCCATGAACTTCTTAGCGCCAGTATTATTATTAATGGATAGAGATAACAAAAGAACAGATGCGAAATTATTATTCGTTTCTATCGTGGTACTTTTAGGTCACTGGGTAGATTACTACCAAATGATTATGCCAGGAGCGGTAGAAGAAGGACATAATGGTTTCGGTATCATTGAAATTGGTACTGCAATTGGTTTCGTAGGATTGTTTACCTTTACGGTTTTAACATCATTAAGCAAGAAACCTTTAATTGCAAAGAATCACCCATTATTACAAGAAAGTTTGCATCATCAATTGTAGTGGTGATAAGATAAAGCAAATATTTAATTATTATTATAATTAGCAGTACAGCGTACTACTTTTAAGAAAATGAGTTTAAGAAAGTTTATAACGAATAAAACGACCGCAGCTTTAGCAGTATTGATTACTGTTTTTGCAAACACTAGCGTATTTGCGCAAGATGCAGCAGCAGGTGCTGCCGCGGCACCGAAGGTTGATATGGGCGAGGTTTATAAATCGGTAATATTTTATATTCTGGTTTTCCTTGCCGTATGCTTATTCATTGCAATTATTGGTAAAGCCATAAAAGTATATGAATTAAGCCGCGAAGCACAAGGTAAACCTGTTGGTATTAACTGGAACAGGGTACACGCAAGTTTATTTGCGCTGTTTTTAGTGATCGGTTTATATGGTGTATATTGGGAATATACAGTACATGGGGCAATGTTACTTCCTGATGCGGCATCTGAGCACGGAAAGAAAATTGATGAAATGTTTAATTTAACATTAATCATTACCACTATTGTATTTGTAGTTACACACATCTTATTATTCGGATTTTCTTACATCTATAAATACTCAGCTAAAAGAAAAGCTTACTACTACCCACACAATAATACCATCGAAAAAATCTGGACAATCGTTCCGGCTTTAGTATTAACCGTTTTGGTATTAATGGGTTTCTTAACCTGGAGATCTATTTTCTTCAAAGTTGAAGATCCAAATAACAAACCATTACAGATCGAAGTTACTTCTGAGCAGTTTAAATGGTCTATCCGTTATCCTGGAGCTGATGGAATAGTAGGTAACAAAAATTATAAGCTAACTACTGCTACTAACGCGTTGGGTATCGATTTTAAAGATATCAACTCCCGCGATGATGAAATGGCTGATGAGATGGTGCTTCCTGTGGGCAAACCAGTTAAACTGATTTTAACCAGTAAAGACGTAATTCACAGTTTTTATATGCCACACTTCAGAGTACAGTTAAATACCGTACCGGGTATGAGAACGATATTTGAGTTTACGCCTACAAAAACAACTGCAGAAATGCAGCAAGAAACCAACGATCCTAACTTTAAGTACCTTTTCCTATGTGCTAAAATTTGTGGATCAGGTCACTACAACATGCAAAAAGTGGTACGTGTAGTTTCTGAGGCTGAATACAAAACCTGGATTGCAGAACAGAAAACATACTTAAACGACGATTTAAGAAAACAATTTAATTTGCCAGTGGCACCTGCACCTGTTAAATCAGTAGCAGATTCAGCAGCTAAAGATTCAGCAGCTGTGAAAACTAACCAAATGGCTTTAAATAAATAATATTAAGCAGGAGCGAACGAATTATGTCAACAATAGCATTACACGACGAACACAATCACGATCACGCTGATCATGGGCATCATAAAGAGACTTTGATTTCAAAGTACATCTTTAGTATGGATCATAAAATGATTGCTAAGCAGTTTTTAATTACCGGTATTATTATGGCGGTAATAGCAATGGGCTTATCCATTTTATTCCGTATTCAATTGGCATGGCCAGATCAAAACTTCCCTTTCTTAGAAACATTTTTAGGTAAATGGGCTGAAGGTGGTCGTATTAAGTCCGACTTTTATCTGGCTTTGGTAACCATTCACGGTACCATCATGGTATTCTTTGTACTAACTGCCGGATTGAGTGGTACATTTAGTAACTTACTTATTCCGCTTCAACTTGGAGCAAGAGATATGGCTTCGCCATTTTTAAACATGCTTTCATACTGGTTCTTCTTTATGGCCTGTGTGATCATGATGTCATCATTCTTTATTCAAACAGGTCCTGCATCTGGTGGTTGGACAGTTTATCCGCCATTATCGGTTGTTGCTAAAGCAATGCCGGGTTCTGGTTTAGGTATGACTTTATGGTTAATCAGTATGGTACTTTTCGTGGCATCATCTTTAATGGGTGGTATTAACTATGTAAGTACAATCTTAAACATGCGTACTAAAGGTATGGACCTTTGGAAAATGCCATTAACCATCTGGGCTTTCTTCTTAACCGCTATTTTAGGTATCTTATCATTCCCTGTTCTTGTAGCCGGGGTAGTGTTAATGGTATTCGACCGTAGTTTCGGAACAAGTTTCTACCTGTCTGATATCGTAATGGGTACCGATATTTTACCAAATGAAGGTGGTTCTCCAATTTTATGGCAACACTTATTCTGGTTCTTAGGTCACCCTGAGGTATATATCGTAATTATGCCGGCTTTAGGTATTTCATCTGAAGTAATCTCGGTAAACTCACGTAAACCAATCTTTGGTTACCATGCAATGGTTTACTCGTTAATTGGTATTACTGTATTGTCATTCATCGTATGGGGTCACCATATGTTTGTAACCGGTATGAACCCATTATTGGGTGGTGTGTTTATGATTACCACGTTGATCATTGCAGTACCATCGGCAGTAAAAACATTCAACTACTTAGCTACATTATGGCGTGGTAACATCCGTTTTACACCGGCAATGTTATTTGCTATTGGTTTAGTTTCGTTTTTTATCTCTGGTGGTTTAACCGGTATCTTCTTAGGAAATGCTTCATTAGATATTAACTTACACGATACTTATTTTGTTGTTGCCCACTTCCACCTGGTAATGGGATCTGCAGCAATCTTTGGTATGCTTGCAGGTGTGTATCACTGGTTCCCTAAAATGTTCGGTAAAATGATGAATGCCAAATTAGGATATTTACACTTCTGGTTAACTTTCATTGCAGCTTACCTGGTATTCTTCCCACTTCACTTCTTAGGTTTAGATGGTGTACCTCGTCGTTACTATGCATTTACCGAGTTTGAATTTATGAAGAAATGGTTAACTGTTAACGTATTTGTAACATGGGCAGCTATTATGGCAGCACTGGCTCAGGTAGCGTTTTTGTTTAACTTCTTCTACTCTATCTTTAAAGGAAAAGTATCTCCTCAAAACCCTTGGGAATCTAATACATTAGAGTGGACTGCTCCGGTAGAACACTTACATGGTAACTGGCCAGGAGAAATTCCTACGGTTTACAGATGGCCATATGATTATAGTAAACCAGGACATGATGCAGATTTTATTCCTCAAACTGTTCCTTTCTCTCAAACCATGAGCTCTAACTTGCCTCACGATTTTGAAGGAAATGCAGAAGCAGAAAAAATACAGCAAGATTGGGAATTAGCTAACCCTGTTGCAGAAAACAAGGGCTAGTTTAAGCTTCAAATAAAATTTTAAAAGGGGTATCTGATTAAGTTTCTGCTTATCCGGATACCCTTTTCATCTTAATAGATATATGGTCAGCAGATCAGAACAACGTTTCATTAGCATTAATCTTATAACCATTATAGTTACGCTATTGGTTATACTTGCCGGAGGTATTGTACGCAGTACCGGATCGGGCATGGGCTGTCCGGATTGGCCAAAATGTTTCGATCGTTATATTCCGCCAACTGATGTATCGCAACTACCTGCCAACTATAAAGAAAAGTATGTAGCAGGTAGGTTAAAGAAGAATGAGAAATTTGCCAAATATCTGGAAAGCATGGGCAAAGTAGCCTTAGCTGATAGTATCAGGCATGATAAGAGTATAACGATACCAGAGGAGTTTAACCCAACTAAAACTTGGACAGAATACTTAAACAGATTGGCAGGGGTAGCTGCAGGGATATTCCTGTTTTTAACAGTGGTTTATTCTTTTACCTACCGCAAAACTGCTAAACGTATTATTGTACTCAGTATCCTGAATCTTTTTGTGGTTGGATACCAGGGCTGGTTAGGTTCGATAGTGGTTTCTACCAATCTGACACAATGGGTGGTAACCGTGCACATGTTACTGGCATTGGTTATTTTGGCGATATCTATTTATACCTACAATTACGCGAAGCAATTGAATAAAGCGCCTTCTGTAATTATGTACCGCATAGCCTGGTTAAAAGGATTTTTGTTCTTTACCCTGGTCATTAGTATCGTTCAGATTGTTTTAGGAACCGAGGTTAGAGAGGCCGTAGATGTGATTGCAAAATCGCTCTCTTATGGAAGCAAAAATACCTGGATTTCGAAGGTAGGTGAAGTATTTTCCTATCACCGCGATTTAGCTATTCTGGTGGTAATTGCCAATGCTGTAGTGTATAAAATGGTGATCGACCGTTTTAGTGGTAAGGCTGCCCCGCTGTTAACGGCAAGGTTTATGTTAATCACGCTTCTCGTACAGTTATTAAGTGGTTTTGCATTAGCATATATAGCTTTCCCACCGGCAGCGCAGGCATTGCATATTTTATTCTCTACGCTGTTATTTAGTTTACAGTTTTACCTGTACTTATTGGTTTACCGAACAAGTACATATAAACAATAATATTTAAGAAAATTGAAGCAATATCTTTCAGATTTTTCTAAGCTTATCAAATTCAGGCTATCGTTTACGGTGGTGTTTTCGGCATCGATCTCTTTTTTGATCGGACAGAAAATGCAGGTGGGTAGAGGCCATATCCCTAGTATTGATTGGGGCAACTGGTTGATACTGATTGCTGGTGGTTTTTTAGTTACCGCTGCTGCAAACTGCTTTAACGAAATTATTGAGAAGGACCTCGATAAATTAATGTCGAGAACTAAAGACCGCCCTATGCCTGCGGGTAGAATGACTACCGGACAAGGATTGATTTTAGGGGTTTTCATGGCCTTTTTAGGGACCTGGTTACTCGGTAAATTAAACCTGGAAACAGGCCTGCTTTCTGTATTTTCAATCCTGTTATATGCTTTTGCTTATACACCGTTGAAAAGAAAATCGCCAATTGCTGTTTTCGTGGGTGCCATTCCAGGCGCTTTACCTCCGCTTATTGGGTATTTAGCCGCATTTGGTAGTTTAAAAGCCGAAATGTTTCATGAAATTGATTATTACATTGCTGGCATTTTGTTTTTAATTCAGTTTGTATGGCAGTTTCCACATTTCTGGGCAATTGCCTGGGTTTTGGACGATGATTATAAGAAAGCTGGTTTTAGGTTATTACCAACCAAGAAAAGAGACAAAACTTCAGCATTGCTGACCTTTTTAAGCACACTGGTTTTAATTCCGGTAAGTTTGTTGCCAACCATTTATGGGTTTGGCGGTTATTACATTGCAGGTTTATCTTTAATTGCCGGGCTCATATTTAGCTGGTTAGCTTTTAAACTTTTAATGAACAGGGAATTGGCTGATGCCAAGAAAGTAATGTTCTGTTCGTTTTTTTACATCCCGGCAGTACAGCTGGGCTTATTATTAAATTTTATAGCAAAATAATTTATGGTGCTAACAATGGAAAAGATGCAGGATACGTTTGACCCTAAACCAAGGAAATTTATTGTTTGGTTATTTGTCGTATCATCAACGATTATGTTTGGTGGTTTTACCAGTTATTACCTGGTATTTGCTGCTTCGAAGGGTAAGGGGCATGGTTTAGTTTTACCTGATGCTTTTATTTACTCAAGTTTGGTAATTATTGCCAGCAGTATCACTTTGGTGCTTGCCTCAAAAGCTTTAAAGAAACTAAACTTTAGCTTACAGCGCAATATGCTGTGGATTACGGTAATATTAGCCATCGCTTTTGGTGTAATGCAGTTTAATGCATGGGGAAGCATGGTTAGAACCGGAGCAACCCTGGTAGGAAATAATGCCGCCATATCATTTATATATGTGGTATCGGGCATGCACTTATTACACATTATTGCAGGTGTTGGCCTTATTATTAATGCTTTAGCAGGAAGTTATAAAAGCCTTCCTATTGCCAAAGTCCAGTACAGAATGGAAATTGCTTCTATTTTTTGGCATTTTATAGATATATTATGGATATATCTGTATGTTTTTTTACTTTTGAACCGTTAAATTTGTTAACAAACTATTATACTATTTCCAAATGAATGCAGTATCACAATTAGATCAAGTTAAAACCGGACCATGGAATGGTGGTCGTTCTCCGTGGTCGGTAGAATATGGTAAAATCATGATGTGGTTTTTCCTTTTGTCAGATGCTTTTACCTTTTCATCTTTATTGATCTACTACGGCGCTCAGCGTTTTTCTAAATTAACATGGCCAGCTCCAGATAAGGTTTTCCAATCTATCCCAGGTATTGCAGAACATGGCGCTCCATTAGTTTTCGTAGGTATCATGACCTTTATCCTGATCATGAGTTCGGTAACCATGGTTTTAGCTGTAGAGGCAGGTCACAGACGTTCTAAAAAAGAAGTTATCGGCTGGATGATTGCAACCATCATTGGTGGTTTCATGTTCTTAGGCTGTCAGGCAATTGAGTGGACTCACTTACACCACGATGGTTTCTGGTGGGGACATATTCCTTCTGCAGAAGAATTAAAACACTTCTTCCTTAAACCAGAAGATGTATCACTTGTGGCTTCACAACAGTTTGCAAACTTATTTTTTACCATTACCGGTTTCCACGGTTTCCACGTATTTAGTGGGGTAATCATTAACATCATCATCTTAATCATGACGATTAATGGAACTTTCGAGAAGAGAGGACATTATTTAATGGTGGAGAAAGTGGGTTTATACTGGCACTTTGTTGATTTAGTTTGGGTGTTCGTATTTACATTCTTCTATTTGGTTTAATTTATCATATTATAAAAATATTTTTATGTCAGAGCACGCACATAGTACAGAAGGCCACGGCCACGAAGAACATGCAGGTTTATCAAAAGGTAAAATCTGGAAAGTTTTTGGTATCCTTTTATTAATTACAGTTATCGAGTTTATTATCGCGTTGGTTTTTATTCCCAAAGGATATATGACCCAGCACATTGGTAATTACATTTATATTGCATTAACGCTGTTAAAAGCATTTTATATTGTAGCTTATTTTATGCACTTAAAATATGAAAAGCTTGGCTTACAACTATCATTAACGGTTTCATTCATTTTCATTATTTACTTTATTGTTTTAATGCTAATAGAAGGTGGGTTTTTAAACATCCACATGATGAACCATTAATGAAAAGAAGTCCTATAAAAAAGGTAATAATCCTGGTAAGCATTTTAGCTATACCGGGATTTTTGTTTTTTTACTTATTGCCACAGTTTGCCAAGAACAGGTATAAGAGCTTACCCATTTTTGGTGAGAAGGTTGTTGCATCAACCTTTCACAGTGTAAAAGGGAAAAAAATACCAGATACCATTTACCATCTTGTTCCTGATTTTAAACTCGTAAACCAGCATAATGATACGGTTACCTGGAAGTCGCTAGAGAATAAGATTGTGGTGTTGAATATGTTTTATACCAGCGCAAACAATCAGGGAACGAGTAAGTACATTAAAGAATTAGCTGATGGTTATGCGCAGAAACCTTTGGTTAAATTTTTAAGCTTGTCTGTCGATCCGCTGGATGGAACCAGGATAAAAGATTTTGCTGAGCAGTTTAAAGCGAAGGCTGGAAAATGGGATTTTCTGGTTGGCGATACCATTCAAACCTATCCACTCATTAGAAAGGGTTTATTACTCGACGTAATTGCGGATGAAACGAAAGAGAAAACCAATTTTATTTTTAGTAATAAAATTGTACTTATCGATAACCTGCACCGTATACGCGGTATTTATGAGGCCGACGATGCGGGCGCAAATGCCAGGTTAGAAGATGAAATTAAAGTACTTATCGCTGAGTATTTAAGGAACGTTAAAGACGGCAGGTAGTTAGTCTGAAGTCGATACAAAAAATAATAATATAAAAGAGATTTAAAAACTCATGGAAAATAGTCCGATCGAGAAAAAATATAGCAAGTGGATCATTATTCTTTCCATTTTTATACCCGTAGCTGTAGCCTTTTTATTCGTAGTGAAGTTAAAGGATCTGGGAATTGATGCGCCAGCTTTACCTTTCTTACCACCAATTTACGCTACCATTAACGGGATAACAGCTGTACTGCTGGTTGTTGCAGTATGGGCGATAAAAAATGGTAAAATACAATTACACCAAAACCTGATGAAAACCGCTATTGGCTGTTCGCTATTATTTTTGGTCATGTATATCGCCTATCATATGACTACGCCATCGACCAAATTTGGAGGCGAGGGCGCTATTAAGTATGTATACTTCTTTATCTTGTTAACGCATATCCTATTGTCGATAGCCATTATTCCTTTGGTATTGGTTACTTATGTAAGGGCCTTAGCGGAGCGTTTCGATCGTCATAGAAAAATCGCCAGGATTACTTATCCACTATGGCTTTATGTAGCCATAACAGGTGTAGTGGTTTACCTGATGATTTCACCATATTATCAATATTAGCGTTTTTCGCTTTTAAAAAAAGACTGAAGCCTTACCTAACAAGTAAGGCTTTTTTAGTTAATGTGATTTAAAGCGGTACATGATATTTGTTTTAACCCAAATTTTTTTTCACTTTTATGTATATTACATCACACAACAGAACACTTATAAATTTGTAAGTGAGCAGGCAGATCGACTAATTTATGGCTCCAGGAAGGATAGAAGATGAACGTAAGCTTATAGAAAAAATCGTCGGAGGAGATGAGCAGGCTTTTTCTGTTCTTTTCTTCAAATACCTTCCTGTACTCCAGATTTTTGCCACAAAGTTTACCAAATCTGATGATGCGGCAGAAGAGATTATCCAGGATTCATTTTTAAGGGTTTGGCTAAATCGCGATAAATTAGCAGAAGTAGATAATGTAAAGGCCTATCTGTATAAATATGTTTCTAACGAATGTTTAAGCTACCTGCGAAAAAAATTAAAAGAGGATAGGGTTGTTGATGCCTTTACTGCCAAGCAACAAAATAGCCATAATAGTACAGTTGAAACAATTAATTTAAACGAGGTAACTAAAATTATTGCTATTGCCGTCGAAAAATTACCCGATCAACGCAAAAATATATACCAATTGAGTAGGCGCGATGGTAAAACCATACCTGAAATCGCAGAAATACTCAATATCTCGCCCAATACGGTAAAAAACGCCCTTGTAACTGCCTTAAAATCGATACGGATACAACTCGATCAGCATGGCATTGTGTTCATTTTCCCGATTGTTTTTTTCTTTTTGAAAATAAAATAGAAAAAAATTAATATCCCGATAGTCCTAATCTTCTTTTGCTGCTTCTTAGTATCAGAATCTTTATGGAAGAACGTATACATTATCTCTTACAACAGTTTACAGCTAAGACCTTAAGCGAGTCCGAAAGGGAAGAACTTTTAGTTTTAGCAGAAAACAGCACCTCATTGCTTTCTGACGAAATCGTGAAAATGATTATCGCAGAAGAAGAACATGCAGTTGATGTTGTTGAAGAAAAATGGAATCCGGTTTTAAATAAAATTCTGGCGGTAGACAAACCAGGCCGTTCGCCTAAACGGATTTTAATGAATAGCTTAAAATGGGCTGCAGCAGCAGTTGTTTTTATTGTGTTTTCGTTAACCGCTTACATTTCTCTACAGAAAAAGAAGGAACATATTTTTGCTACTGATGTAGCACCGGGAAAAAATAAAGCTATTCTCACCCTGGCTGATGGTAAGAAAATTTCACTTTCAGACGCGATGAAAGGTGATATTGCCAAAGAGGCTGGTTTCTCGATCACTAAAACTGCTGATGGCCGGTTGGTGTATAATGTAGCAGGATCAGAAAATGTAAACGATACCAGATTGAACACCATTTCGACCCCAAATGGTGGCGAATGGCAAATCCAGTTACCTGATGGTTCTACGGTTTGGCTAAATGCAGCATCTTCTATTCAATATTCGTTAAATATCGGAACAGCGAAACAGCGTAGAGTGAAACTGGATGGTGAAGCTTATTTTGAAGTAGCTAAAAACGCTGCACATCCTTTTATTGTGGAAACTGATAAACAAGCTGTTGAAGTATTGGGTACACACTTCAATATTAACAGCTATAGAGATGAAAGGCTAACTAAAACCACCTTATTGGAAGGAAGCGTACGTGTTTCGCACAAGACGACTAATGAGAGCGAAGTGCTTAAACCTGGAGAGCAATCTTTGGTATCCGTTTCTGGCATGGATGTGAAAGAAGTAGATGTTGATGAAGCAATAGCCTGGAAAAATGGCTATTTCATGTTTAATAACGAGAGGCAGGAAAGCATTTTACGCAAAGTTGCGCGCTGGTATAATGTAGAAATAGAATATGCCGATCCTGCTGCAAAAGAGGTGATGTACTACGGAACAGTAAGTCGCTTTGAGAAAATTTCGAAAGTATTAAGAAAATTTGAGCAGACCGGAGAAGTGCGTTTCGATATTAAAGGCAATAAAGTAATTGTCTATAAAGAATAAACGAGAAAAGATGAAGGAGTAACTAACCTTTATCTCTAAAAATAAACTAATTAATCAACCCTTAACCTAACAAATGATGAATAAACTTCGACAAAACTCCTGACGATTCAAATGTTGAATAAATAAAAAAGGAGTGCTTGCAACACCCCCCTTTATTATCTGTTTAGCTATTCCGTAAGCCGGAATCGATTAAAAATCAATTATTTCTTGGATAACCGCGAAACGCTTTTTGGCGTCTAAACTTTATTGCGCTTCGCACAAAACAGACTATTAAATGTACAAAATTTATATTAGAATTTTATGTACGCATCAACGCTACATACCTAAATTGCTATTAATTATGAAGTTAGTTACGGTCATATTGCTTGCCTCGTTAATGCAGGTAAGTGCAGCTTCATTTGGCCAGCTGGTTACATTAAAGGAAAAGAATGTAACATTAGAGAAAATGTTTAGGGAAATCAGACAGCAATCTGGTTATGATGTATTGTTATCAACCAATACCATTAAAAGTACAACTACTTTAAATGCGAACTTTAATAATGCTACCATTGAAGAAGTAATGGCTAAAATTATTTCAGGACGGGATTTAACCTATACTATTGAAGATAAAACCATCTTAATTAAACCTAAAGAAAAGAGTATTTTCGATAAAATTGTTAACTATTTTGCTGTTATTGAGGTAAAAGGGAAAGTATCGGATGATAATGGAAGTGGAATCCCGGGTGCCAGTATCCGTGAAAAAGGAACCACTAATTCTACCACAACCAACGCTAATGGTGAATATACAATTAGGGTAAGTGATGCCGGTACACTTGTTTTTAGTTATGTAGGTTACAACACGATTGAATTGGAGGTTAACAACCGCACGAGAATTAACGTAAGTCTCAAAGAAAATGTTAATGATCTAAAAACAGTTGATGTAGTATCAACAGGATATCAAAATATACAGAAAAAATTATTTACAGGATCCGCAACAACCGTTAAAGGTAGTGATGTAAAACAAGATGGTGTTGTAGATGTTAGCCGGATGTTAGAAGGCCGTGTTGCAGGGGTTTCGGTACAGAATGTTTCGGGTACTTTTGGTACTGCACCAAAAATCCGCGTTCGTGGTGCTACGTCTATTTCGGGAGAGAATAAACCACTTTGGGTAGTTGATGGAATTGTATTAGAAGATATCGTTAACATTTCTAATGATCAGTTATCCAGCGGAGATGCTTTAACGCTAATCGGATCATCGGTAGCAGGAATAAATGCCGATGACATAGAAAGCTTTAACATTTTAAAGGATGCTTCGGCAACTGCACTTTATGGTGCAAGAGCCATGAACGGGGTAGTCGTAATTACAACCAAAAAAGGAAAGATCGGAAATACAACTATTAATTATAGCGGTAACTTTTCTTCTTTCTTAAAACCAAATTACGATTCCTATAATATCATGAATTCTGCAGATCAGATGTCGTTATATGCAGAGGTTTATCGTAAAGGTGGATTATCGCCAAATATTGTAAATGGAATGAATGGAGGTGTATTTGCAAAAATGTACCAGGAAATTAATAAGTATAATAGCAGCACCGGTCAATTTGGTGTTGTGAATACACCAGAAGGAAGAGCGGCATTTTTGCAAAAATACGCAACCGCTAATACCGATTGGTTTGATGTGCTTTTCAAAAATTCTTTTGTGCAGGAACATTCAATCAGTATTTCTTCGGGATCTGAAAAATCACAGCACTATTTCTCAGTTGGTTATTATAACGATAACGGATGGTCTATTGCAGATAATGTGAAGCGATATACCATGAACCTTCGCGGAAATTATACCCTTTCTCCTAAAATCAATATTGGCTTATTGGCTACAGGAGCATACAGGCAACAAAGGGCTCCGGGTACATTGGGCAGAACCAGTAATGTGGTAGAAGGAACCTATACACGCGATTTTGATATTAACCCTTTTAGCTATGCATTAAATACTAGCCGTACAATAAGGGCATATGATGACAATGGTAATCTGGAATATTTTACCAGAAATTATGCGCCATTTAATATCCTTAACGAAACGCAAAACAACTACATCGATTTAGATATGTTGGATATGAAAATGCAGGGGGAGTTTAACTATAAGTTTATTAAAAACTTTGAATTCAGATCTGTAGGTGCAATGCGTTATGTAAAAACAACCCGCGAGCATAAAATTACAGAATATTCGAATATGGCAACTGCCTATCGTTATGCACCAAATTCTACTATTGCCAATGCTAATATTTTCTTATACGATGATCCGGACCGTCCGGAAATTATCGATAAGGAAAGTGTACTCCCTCAAGGTGGATTTTACAATAGAAACGACGATTATCTGTTAAATTTCAATGTAAGAAATCAAATTGATTGGAAACAGGACTTTGGTAAACATGCACTCGGCGCTTTTATCGGACAGGAGATCAAATTTGCAAACCGTCAAAACAGTTTCAATAATGGTTATGGTTATCAATACGACAAAGGAGGTGAGCCATTTATCGATTACAGAATTATTAAAATGCTATTGGAAGGTAATTACAATTACTATGGCATGGATAGATTTTTTGATAGATATGCGGCCTTTTTCTTAAACGGTAGTTATTCTTACGATTCTAAATATGTATTTAACGGAACATTCAGGTACGACGGAAGTAACCGTTTGGGCGAAAGTGCTGTGGCAAGATGGCTTCCAACCTGGACTTTAAGTGCAGCCTGGAATGTAGATCAGGAAGAATTTATTAAAAATATTTCGCAAATCAGTTACTTAAAGTTAAGAGGTGGTTACGGTTTAACAGCAAGTATGGGTAGTGCCACTAACTCATCTGTAGTTTTAGCCAATAGCACCACATTAAGACCAAGGTTATCTGAAGTAGAGCCACGAATTACTTTAAATGGATTAGAGAATTCGGAACTTACCTGGGAAAAACAATATGAGGCTAACATTGGGGTAGACTTAGGTTTGTTCCAAAGCCGCTTAAATGTATCATTAGATTATTACAATAGAAAAGGTTTCGACCTGATCGGCAACTTTAGAACTTCTGGTATTGGTGGTGAGTTTACAAAATCGGCCAATTATGCTGATATGAATTCACATGGATTTGAAGTAAACCTGAGCGGTATGCCTGTTAAAACGACTGATTTTAAATGGAATACCACCTTTACATTTGGATACAATAAAAACACCATTACCAATTTAAAAAGTAAACCACGTATTTACGATTTAATTATCCCGGAAGGTGGCCCTAAAGAGGGTGGTGCGGTAAGAGGATTATATTCTATCGACTTTCAAAAACTAAATAACCTGGGCGTACCGGTATTTACAAACGAAAGTGGTGTAGCCAGCAGTAACGTATACGTACAAAGTACAACCACAGATTACCTTAAATACGAAGGTTCCGTTGATCCGCTTTACACTGGTGGTTTAAACAATACTTTCAATTATAAAAATTTCGCCCTAAACGTATTTGTTTCTTATCAAGCTGGAAATAAAATCAGGTTAACAAATGTTTTTGCAACTAACTACGATGATAGTGATGCAATGCCAAGAGAATTTTTAGATAGATGGACTTTACCTGGTGATGAGACCATTACCAATGTACCATCAATTGCCGATTATTTATTAAGAAAGTCTTTAACCGGAACTTATCCTTATACGGCATACAACTATTCTTCAGATCGCGTTGCTGATGGTTCTTTTGTACGATTGAAACAAGTTTCGTTAGCATACAATCTGTCTACAAAATATGCGAAATCGATCGGTTTAAACTCGTTATCGTTAAAACTGCAAGGAAATAACATTTGGTTAATCTATGCCGATAAAAAACTGAAAGGGCAGGATCCTGAGTTCTTTGGATCTGGTGGTGTAGCATTACCAATACCTAGACAAATTACTTTATCCCTAAAAGTTGGTATTTAATAAGAATTAAAATGAAGAAATATATAATTTATTCGTTCATCACGCTTGCAGCATTTGGTTCTGGCTGTAAGAAATATTTAGAGGTATCGCCAGATCAGCGTACCAAATTAAACACGCCTGAGAAAGTTTCAGAATTATTAGTTACTGCTTATCCTGGCGGAAGTTATGTGATGGTAGCAGAAGCCATGTCTGATAACCCATCTTTTGTAAGTTTAACAGGACTTGATAAACCTGAAAACAGAGATGCTTATTATTGGAAAGATGTGCAGGGTACTGGTCAGGATACGCCAAATAACTATTGGAATAACTGTTACGAAGCGATTGCTGCTGCAAACCAGGCATTAGATGCCATTGATAAAGCACCGGATCCACAGAATTATACACATCAAAGAGGAGAAGCACTAGTGGCTAGAGCCTATGCGCACTTTATGTTGGTTACTTTCTTTTCGAAATGTTACGATAGTGCAACAGCAGCTTCTGATTTAGGTATCCCATATGTTACCACACCGGAAACAGTGGTACTGAGAAACTACGACCGCAAAACAGTGGCTTATGTTTACGATCAGATAGAAAAAGATTTGCTTGAAGGTATTCCATTAATAAAAGATGAGCTTTACAGAGTACCGGCTTATCACTTTACACGTAAAGCATCATATGCTTTTGCCACACGTTTTTATTTATTTAAGAAAGATTATGAGAAGGTAATTACCTATGCTAATTTAGCTTTTCCTTCCAACAACTTTGCTACAAATGTAAGACCGTGGTTTGCTTATTCAGCACCGACAGGTGGTTCAACTGAAATTGCTCAAAACATGTCGAGTGCGGCAAATCCTGGTAATTTATTGTTAGCAGAAACCGCATCTTGGTGTGCCAGGAATTATAAAACTACGGTCTATTCTTTAAGTCAGAATAGACTGAATACCATTATTGCTCCACTAGGTATAAGTTTAACGGCATATCAACGATATTCAAGCTCTTCAACCTTTTACTTTATTCCTAAACATTATGAACATTTTGTACGTACCAGTATAAACGCAAGTACAGGGGTTGGGTATGTAATGCAAACATTATTAACATCAGAAGAGGTATTGTTAAATAGAGCGGAAGCCTATATTATGAGAGACAGGCTTAGTGATGCTTTGGTGGATATGAATACATTAATTAGTCAAAGAGTTGCTGGTTATGTAGCATCTACCCACAATTTTACCGATGCAAAAATTAAGAGCTTTTACACTTCAAGAACCTCTGATGCCAAACAGGCCTATATTTTCGCTTTATTGGATTTGAAAAGGGCAGAGTTTGTAGAAGAAGGAATGCGTTGGATGGATATTTTAAGGTATAAGTTACCTGTTAGCCATCTTGATCCAGATGGAAATACCGTAGAGTTAGCTGCTGATGATTTGAGAAAAGTTTGGCAGTTGCCAAGTGAAGTAACCTTAGCAGGAATGCAACAAAATCCTAGATAACCTAAAATTTATCAACATGAAAAAATTATATATTTTAATGCTGGCGCTCTTAGTTGCGGGTTCTGGTTGTAAAAAAGAAGACGAAAACCTTAACCGCGAAATTGTTGGGCTGGGTGGCGATAAATGGGAAGAAACTACCCTTGATAAATGGCTATTCACCAACTTTACCCAACCCTACAATCTGTATGTAAAATACAGATGGGATGGTACAGAGTACGACAATAGTAAAACCCTTACCCCTGTAAAATACGATAAGGTACAACCATTAATGGAAGTGGTAAAAGGTTCATGGATTGATCCTTACACTGCTGAGGCTGGTTCAGATTTTATAAAGAAATACTCTCCTAAACAATATGTTTTAGTTGGAAGTCTTCAATATAACTCTGGCGGTACTGTTACGCTGGGCGAAGCTGAAGGTGGAGTTAAGGTAACTTTGTTTAACGTTAACAACTTCGATAAATCTGAACGCTCAGTAGCGAAAAGAGTTTTAAAAACCATTCACCATGAATTTACCCACATTTTAAACCAGACGATTACTTATCAAAAAGAATTTCCGCTGATTACGCCGGCTGGTTATACTGCCGATTGGAACAATAGTACAGGTTTTGCAGCTAATGGCTTCATTAGTCAGTATGCACAGGCTGCACCAGGCGAAGATTATGCAGAAATGGTTTCCATTATGTTAACCGAAGGGAAGTCGGGTTACGAAGCATTGCTAAAAGCCAATACTTCTGCTACTGCTGTAGCCTCCATCAGGGCAAAAGAAGCACTGGTTGTAGCATACTTTAAGCAAACCTGGGGAATAGATTTTTATGGATTACAAACACGGGTTCAAAAATCTTTCAATGATTTATCGCCGATAAGTTTATCAGGCTATTTAGGTTTTGGTAAAGCATTTAGCTCCGTGAATATTAATCCCGCAACCACTACAGGTTTATCGGATGAGTTTACTACAGCTTATAATAATGCTAAAACTGCACTTTTAGCTTTAAATACCACTGCAAAATATGAACTGGATAATATGACCATCACATTTACCAGTGCAACAGAGATGCAGATGAAGGTTAATTTTCATGCTACTGCAGGAACAGCGATTGGAACAGCTTATACTGGCTTATTTACCCATACTTACGCTGCGACTGGAAACCAGGTTACCTTTACGGCTACCACCAGAGATGCAAATGCAAATGTAATTGCTACAGCTGTTGCCCCGCTAACGGGCTATTTTGTTCAAAGTCCTTTATTGTTAAATTATTTTTATACTCCAGATATGAGGATAGAATATGGTGGCTTTAGAAAAACTACCAATGCTGCATCATTCACTTATGGCGTTTTAGGAAATTAATTTTATAAAACATGAAAAATAAAATTTTATATATAGCACTTGTTGTCTTGTTAATGGCGAGTTGTAAAAAGGATTCAGATCCTATTTTGGACGATCCTGATACTAGATTAACAGCTGAGCTGGCTGCTAACCAAGCTAAATTAATAGCTGCACCAAATGGATGGAAAGCCACCATTTACCCTTCGGGAGGAAAAGGTTTTTCTTTTTACTTTAAGTTTTTGGCTGACGGAAAGGTTGATATGATGGGCGATGTGAACAACGCGTCGTCTACAGCACCACAAACTAGCACTTACCGGTTAAAAGCTTTGCAAAGACCAACTTTAATTTTTGATACGTATAACTACATCCATTTAATAGCCGATCCTGATGCAAGTATCAGTGGTGGCGCAAATGCGAGTGGTTTAAAATCTGACTTTGAATTTGCTTTCGCAGGCGTTGCAGGCGATACCCTTAAATTTGAGGGAACGTTTTACGGAAATAAGATGTCGATAGTAACTTTATCTGCTGCAGAAAGCCAAAGTATATTGGCCGGCGGTTTAAAAACCATGACCGACGCCAATACAGCATATATTGCAGCGAATAAAAACCCGTATTTGCAATTTGCGGATGGAACAAAAGGAGCTTTATCTATTGATCCAACTTCAAAAACTTTAAAGCTAACCTATTTAGATAGCAAAGGAGTTGTCCAATCCAAAAGCGTAACTTTTGCATATGGCATCAATAAACTCTCACTAAGTGCTTATTTAAATTACGGAAGTGTTTATTTTAATGAACTGTTTTACGATTCGGCAAGCAAGACTTATTATATTATGGTTGGTACGACCAGGATTAATGTACAAAACTCTAACGTTCCAATTGTACCACTATCATTGCAATTTGGTTTCCCATCTGCTTTTGCTTATAGGAGTATTAACATTGGTACAAGTTTGCCATTAGGAGTAACGTCAGGATTCAACGCAATATATCAGGCAAGTGTAACTAAATTTGCAACAACTCTTACTCCATCTCGGACTCTTGTAGCCGTTCGTTTTGCATTGACTAGTAATAATACTGCAACGGTGACAACCCAAAATAACAATGGTACTACTACACTTACAGCAGTAGCGACATACAATTATACAATGAATGATGGAGTTATTACACTAAGTAATCCCATTTACGATAGTAACTGGGTTGCAAGGACAACCCAGTTAATTGATATTCAAAATTATTTTTTAACCGGTCCGTTTAAAATTGATTGGGTAAGCAGTACCAATGTAAATAGTCCTTTGTTGGGAGGCTTATACCGTACAGCAGATTTAAGTTCTTTTATGTACGGAACGCTATAAATAATTAAAATCTAATTTTAATCTATCTCTCCCGTAACCCTTGCCCTAAAAAGCAAGGGTTTTTTTATGACATAATTTTTAAACCCCTCCAAGCGTTTATGCTTATATTTGTACCGAATGAAGAAGAAAGTAATTTTTATCCTGTTTGTACTGGTATGTACATTTGCGGTAAGTCCCAATGTTAATGCCCAATGCTCTATGTGTACCATTAATGCCGAACAAGGTGTTAAAAACGGGAATACACAAACCGCAGGTTTAAACACAGGTGTATTGTATCTTTTATCTCTTCCCTATTTAATGGCTGTTATTGTTGGTGTAGTGTGGTATAAAAAATACCGAAAAAAGAATGTGCACCTTAATATGAAAAAGGAACCTTTTAATTTAAATTAAAAGCATGTCTGATCAAACAACCTCAAAGCTTTACGCCATTGTACATTGTAAGTGTCCGCATTGCCGCAGGGGAGATATTTTTACCGGCAGTATGTATGGCTGGAACATTCAGCATACCAAAGAAATCTGCGGGCATTGTGCACAACGTATAGAAATTGAACCCGGTTATTTCTATGCCGCCATGTATGTAAGTTATGCCATGAACGTAATAGAGATGCTTTTTGCCAGTTTGATCACCTATCTAATTTTTGGCCCGCTTACCGATGAAACCTTCTGGCCTTATCTGATTGTTATTTTTGCAGGTTGTTTTACCCTGTATCCGTTTAACTATCGCTATTCTAGAATGATACTGCTCCATGTTTTATCGCCAAATATAAAATACAAACCGTATTACGATAAGTAATTATTGGTTAATCGTTTAAATCGTTTAGACTGGTTAATTGTGACATTTAGCGATTAAACAATTAACCGATTAACCAGTTAACCCAATGCTGTATGTTAAAAAAAGAGACCCTTAGTTTTATAAAAGATGTAGCGGAAAATAACAACCGCGAATGGTTTGCCGATAATAAAGAAGTTTATGAAAATGCAAAGGCTGATGTACTCGAACTTGTAGCGAGTATTATTCCAGAGCTGGCCAAAGCAGACCCCATGCTTCCTGCAGAGATGGACCCAAAGAAGTGCCTTTTACGCATTTATCGTGATGTCCGCTTCAGCAAAAACAAAGACCCATATAAAAATAACTTCGGCGTATGGTTCTCTACCAAAAAAGGAGGTAATGACCCAGGTTATTACCTGCACATTCAACCTGGGAAAAGTTTTATAGCCGGTGGATACTGGATGCCTGATGCGCCGCATTTAAAATTGATCAGGCAAGAGATCGATTATAATATTGGCGATTTTAAAGAAATTATAAATAACGCAGCCTTTAAGAAAAACTTTAAACTGGGTGTTGATAATGCCCTTAAAAATGCACCTAAAGGTTATGATCCCGCAGATCCAAACATCGAATTTTTAAAGTTGAAAAGCTTCGAGGCCACCACAAAAATCGATGATGCAGAATTTTTACAACCAAACCTCGTTAATAAGTTGATAAGTTCTTTTAAAATAGTACAACCTTTAGTTGCATTTTTACGGAATGCAATAGATGGTTAATTGTATAAATCGTATAAGTTGGTTAACCACCACGATTAAACAGTTAACCGATTAACCAGTTAACCCCCAAATAAAATAATGAAAAATACCTTTCTTGCATTTGCGCTTCTCTTGTTTATCTCTTCCATAAGCTCGTGTGTTATTTTATCGCCTAAAAAGTATAAAGCTTTATTGGGTACTAAAGATTCATTGTATACTGCTTTTAACGAGGGCTTAGTTAAGATCGGAAACTTAGAAAAAGAAGTAAGCAAGCTTAAAAAGGATACAACTTTAATGGCTGAAGAACTTCGCGATTTGCAGAACAACTACAATGCAATGGATGCGAGCTATAAAAAGCTAAAAAATAATTCCTCATCAGAAATCACCAAACTATCTGGCGATTTAGCTGCCCGCGAAAAACGGTTAAAAGAAGTTGAAGAAGTTTTGCGTAAACGCGATGAGGCAACCAATGCCCTGAAAGAAAAACTTCAACAGGCTTTATTGGGTTTCACCAAAAGTGGTTTAACCGTAGAGATTAAAAATGGTAAAGTTTATGTTTCGCTAACCGATAAACTGTTGTTCCCTTCGGGAAGTATTATTATTGATGAAAAAGGAAAGCAGGCCCTTACCCAATTGGCCAATGTATTAAAACAACAACCTGAAATCAACATTGCGGTAGAAGGCCATACCGATAATCAGAAAATAAACAACCTGGGGCAGATTAAAGATAACTGGGATTTAAGCGTGTTGAGGGCTACCTCTGTGGTACGTTATTTAACGGAGAACGGAAAGGTAGAAAGCGTGAGGATGACGGCTACAGGTAAAGGCGAATTTCAGCCGCTGGGTACCAACGCCAATGCCGATGGAAGAAGCAAAAACAGAAGGATAGAGATTGTGCTTTCGCCTAAGCTGGATGAGCTTTATAATTTGATTAAATAAAATCACAATACTTAAGGGAGGGTCTGTTGTTTGTACAGGCCCTGCGTTAAATAAATCTTAACGAATAATTCTATCGGTTGGTGTCTCACCGACCGAAATCAAGGAGCGCCCATAAGCATCATCATGTTTTTTATGATTAGGGAATGGGCGGCTTGTATTTCTTGGCAACTACAGCCCCGCTATCGCTTTATCCCGATGAACAATCGGGATGTTCGCTTTATCGGGTTTAGGAACAAGGTTTTTTGCACCCGGCAACCCCAAAAATGAAAAACTGGTTTTGCTCCCCAGCCCCCTGCCCGAAGCAGGCGGGCGGTTGCAGCGTTACCCTGCAGCGACGAGGTACGAGGAAGCGAAGCGTAAAAGCGGAAAACGGGAAGAAACTTTTTGTAGTGTACAGGCTTTGCGCTCCAAATAAACCTTAACGAATAATCCTATCGGTTGGTGTCACCGACCGAAATGAAGGAGCGCCCATTAGTATCATCATGTTTTTTATGATTAGGAAATGGATGGCTTGTGGTTCTTGGCAACTACAGCCCCGCTATCGCTTATAGTCCTCGCTACGCTCCGGGCTATGACGCTTTATCGGGTTTAGGAACAAAGGTTTTTGCACCCGGCAACCCCGAAAATGAAAGTCTTGCCATTCGCCGGGCTTTTTTCTATAGGTTTTGGTGCCGGCGGTAAGATTTTAAAATCTTAAAGGTATGTTCGAATTCATGACTGCTCAAGTTAGAATAATCGGGCATGGAGAGTTTATGTACCGTTAAAAAGTTTAGCAGTTCTTTAATTACGTTCGATACTTCTTCCGATTCTTCCGTATGTTTTAGGGTATCGATTTTGCTTAATAACAGGGCAATCTCGAACATCTTAAAATCATTCTTCCTGGTAATCTCCAGGCCAATATTCGTTTCAATAAGTGCTTGCTCGTAATTATGTGTGGCGCTGTAAAAATTGGCTTTAAAAACACTAAAGCTGGCCGATATAAAATTGGTATAATAGGTATAATCGCTGCTGATGATTTTATCAACGAACTGTATAATGCGCTGCGCCTTTTTAAAATAGTTGAGCTTGATATAGGTTTGACCCAAATGAAGCAATAAAAAAGGGGAGAAAACCGAATGTCTTACATAAAATATATTGGGATACTTACTCAGTATGGCCATAATAAAACGGTGGCATTCTGCATAACTTTTTTGAGAGAATAAGGTAATCAATACCAGCCGGTAAGAAAGTATTTCGGCAGAGGTAATTTCTTCATTTTTAAGCGGTTTACTCTGATCTATCTCCTGGCAAAGTTTTATGATTTTATCTTCGAGCGTTTTGCTCTCATTGGGTTTGTTAACAAGATTATTGTAGAAATAAAGAATTAAATCATAAGGGTTAATCGGGAAAAGTTCGTTTAACCTTTTATAATTTCGCTTTAACAACTGCATGGTATTGGCTAGAGCCACTTTATCTACATCGATAAGGTTAACGTTACATTCTATTACATGCAGCATAATCTGAACATCTTCATTCAGTACATTCTCCGAAATGGTTTTGATGGTTTCCTTATACAGGTTACTCATGGTTCGCCCGGTAGCCATAATGTCGATAAAATCGATGCCAATGCTTAACTTATTGAAGTTAGAATTGGGTTTACCGAGTTCGTATTTAGATACATAACAGATAAAATCGAAAGCACTGTTTTTTTCGCTGTTGGTAAATGGCAGTCTGAAAATGCTTTTTAAAGCGGCAATTTCGTTCCGGTTGATACAGAATCTGATGGCCCAGTTCAGTATATGATCTCTTCGGGAGGTTTGACCAGGGAAACTGTTTAAGATATGCTCGAAAAATGATTTACAAGGTTTATATTCAAATTTATCGGTGATCTGTATAAAAAGGAAATAGGTATAAATATCGTCGTTTAAAAAACGGACAATTTCTGTCGGAATGGTTGTACTTAATCTTTTTTCTTCAATGATAATCCCGGCATGTAAAAGTTCTTCATATGCATCAGGGTAACAATTGATATAACTCAGGATTTTTTCTTTAGCAACCCTTAATTTTTTATTTCCTTCTGAAATGCAATCGCTTATTTTTTTGAGGAGAAATATTTTTTCAGTGCTTTTTTTTGCAAGAAATACGCGTTTTTCTAGAAAATAATTAATTAATTCATAACATAACAAAGGGTTATTCAACTCCAGATGGTGGTTCTCATCTTTGAGCTTGAAATAAACCTGTAACCAGAATGGCGTTTTAAACTGTGCTAATAGGGGAGCGCTTACATCTGCCCGATTGATAATTTTATTTTCTATATGGCTTAGGGTATAGAGTACCTCATCAACATTTAGCGATGGTACATTGCTTAAGGTATCCTCATCATAAAATAAGCCCGTATACCAGGCTTTAGTTAAAGATGCAGAACCGTAAATAGCGGGTTGAAGATTAATCCAGCTATTTGTTCGCAGGCCAAATATGAGTTTAACAAAGTTGTTTTCTTCTATACTATATAAAAAGTCGATAAACGTTTTAAAATAATTGCTTCTGGCTAAATGTTCATCAATACCATCAACAATAATAATGAAACGGCCTTCTCTCTTCTCGGGATTTTTTTTGAAAAAACTGATTAACTCCGTCAGGCTCCCGAATTTAAACTCTTTTAAAAACCAGTCTTTTAAAGTATTTCCATTTTGGATAATGGTATTAATACTGGTAGAGTTAACCAATAATACGATATCGTTTTTGTAGAGGGCATTTTCTGATAAGAAAAAATATTCTACCATGTGTGCAAGCAATATCGATTTCCCCTGACCCGGCTGAGCACTTACTGTGGTAAACTGGTAGTTGTTTTTTAAGAAGTAATCAAAATCAGGATAAAAAAAACTTCTGTTGGCGGTAGCATTAAACGGAACGCCTGAATTATTTTTATTCGCAATTAACGAGATCTCTGTAATGGCATGTGCTTTTAGCTTTAAATCCTGCCAGATACTTTGAACAGAGGTGGTTTGATTTTCCTTGTCTTTACAAAACGAATCCCAATCGTTATAGCCAATATATTGTGATAAGCTATTTAAAGTAAATAAAGAGAATTTATGTAAGGTGTTTGCGAAGCCAAAGAATCGCTTGATCGTTGTTTCACTTACATAATTTTTGGTTTCTTGAAATACATACTCAGAAATAATCTTACAATGAGCTGGGTCGATATTTCTCAAACCAGATTTTATAAGGACAAACTTCCTGAGTTCGATAAGGAGATCGTTAGCATTCATTAATTAACAGATGGGATGACTACCGCTAATGTCATCATAATTTCACAATTGAGGAAATCTATTCATGAAGAAAGTCCTGTATGAATAAAATGAATGAAATGGATTGCATAAAAATGAATAGCAATGGATAGGATAGGATGCTATTCTAGATTTAGATTTGTCATAATTATATAATGCCTGAAAATCATTTACCAAACAGCAGCATTAGCACATAGTAAGTCTCCTAAAATAACGCCTGACATGATGAAAACTTATACTTTCTCGTCCCGAACAGGGATAATTCGCAATACTTGTGTTGCAATCATCATTCTATTAACGCTCTTTTCCTCGAAATCGTATTCGCAAACTAAAATTTTTGCAAATACGGTTACCAAATCAGATCATGTAGATAATGCAACAAATGCAACATTAAACAACAATAACTTCGCTACGGTAAATTCGTATGGCGGAATTGCTGTTGGTATAGGGTCGTATAGTGGCGAACTGGAATTAAAATATCCGGCTTTGGTAGCTGCAGGAGTTACATCTTATATCAGAATAGATTTTGATGGCGACATCCTGAACAGGTTATTAGGTGGTAGTTTAGGTACCTTACTGGCCAATGTGGGTGGAACCGTAGTTCTTGGAAACCATTCATTCCAGGTAGGAGCCAGAAACGGTGCTTCGGCAGTACCCCCGGCAGGGAATAGTGTAGACGGATTTTCTTCAGATAATTTACGACTGGTAAAAGATGCAAATGGTTTCTTTTATATTGCAGTAACTCCTACACAGGCTTATGATAGGGTGTTTATAAAAGATGTAACCAATGCACTTTTGCTTTCAGTAGCTAATAATACAAAGGTTTATTACTCATTTTATACTTCAGGAAATGATCCTTGTGCGCAGGCATTTACTACAGGTTATGAAGGTACCGGTATTACACTCGATGCCTTGCAATTGGGCAGCTCAGGGGTAACCAATAGCGAAAGGGCCATTGATACCGACCCAAATAATTTTTCTCAACTTAGTTTAGGTATACTTGGCGTGGGCTCATCCATTAGCCAAAATTTTTATTTTGCAACGCCATCAAATCCTGGCGACGATATTAACCTTCGGTTTAGTTCTACTCCTGCTTTATTAACAGCAGGGCTTTTGCAAAATATTTCAATTACAGCATATAACGGCGGTACCCAGGTATATACCGGATCAGTTCCGACTACCTTAAATCTGGATTTACTGGGTTTATTAAATAGTGGTCAACCGGTGTCGATACCGTTTTCTCCAGGTGCAAATGTGGTATACGACAGGGTGAAAGTAACACTGGGCTCAGTAGTTACCTTAAACCTGACGCAAACCCTTAATGTTTATGGTGTAATTCGCTCTGCAGGCAGACCAACGCCGGCGAGCACGGCCATTGCTGCATGTTACAACAGTACAGTAGATTTAAACGCCACTACGCCAAATACCAATGAATTGAGATGGTATGATGCCATTGAAGGTGGAACAGCTTTACAAACAGTTGCTTTTAATGGTACTTTCACAACACCTGCATTAACTGCTTCTAAAACTTATTATGTTGCCGCCAGAAGAATAGGCTGTACAGCAGAATCGACAAGGATTCCTGTCGTAATTACAGTAAACCCACAAATTATTTTTAATGGGGCAACATTAACCAATGCGACACCGGGCTTTGCTTATTCTAAACAATTAACAGCAGCTACAGGTGGAACAGCAGGTTATACTTATGCTTTGGCTGCGGGCAGTGCCTTGCCAGCTGGCTTAACCCTGTCGCCAACTGGTGCAATTACAGGAACACCAACTGTAGCGGGTAATTCAACTTTCGATGTGGTTGCAACAGATAGTAAAGGCTGTAAAGCAACTGCAACTTACAGTTTAACAGTAACAGCTTCGTTGGTATTTGCACCAGGTACCTTGCCTGATGGTGTGACCGGAACGGTTTATCCAACACAAACTCTTCCGGCAGCTACTGGCGGAACAGGACCATATACTTATAGTGCAACAGGTGTGCCTCCGGGCTTAACATTTAATCCGGCAACCAGAGAAATTACCGGAACACCAACGCAACCTGGAACATATTCGATTCCGGTTACCGTTGTTGATGCGAATGGAAACACCATTATTTCGAACTATACGATCAAAATTACTGATCCATTGTTACTACCTGCGGCCACTTTAGCTGACGGTACAACAGGAACAGTTTATCCTACGCAGATTATTCCGAGTGCAACTGGTGGATCAACACCTTATACTTATTCGGCAACAGGCCTTCCTCCGGGATTAACTTTTAACCCGTCAACTAAAGCCATTACCGGTACACCAACAACACCGGGAGCTTATACCGTACCCGTTACGGTAACAGATGCTGACGGAAAAACGGCGACTACAAATTACAGCATTACGATAAACAGTCCATTGGTATTACCATCGGCAACTTTACCAGATGGAACAGAAAATGTGGCTTATGCTACACAGGTTCTTCCAGCTGCAACAGGTGGTGTTGGCCCTTATACTTATATCGCTACTGATCTTCCTGCAGGCTTAACGTTTAATCCGGCAACAAGAGAAGTTACAGGTACGCCAACCCAGGCCGGTAATTATGCAATAAATGTTACCGTTACTGACAGTCAAGGTAAAACAGCAAGCAACACCTATCCAGTTAAAGTAATTGGAACGTTAACCTTGCCGACTAAAACTTTACCTAACGGAATTGTAGGTACTTCATACTTACCACAAACTTTACCTGCGGTAACAGGTGGTACTTCGCCATATACTTATGTAGCTACGAACCTTCCTCCGGGATTATCGTTCAACCCAGCTACAAGAGAAATTACCGGAACGCCAACACAAGGAGGTAACTATAATATTTCTTTAACAGCAACTGATGCAAATAACAATAAAGCAACAACCACTTATGCCATAACCGTAACAGTAAATGCTCCGGTTGTAGCTTCTGCTACGGTATGTTTAGGTAGTACTGCAACTTTAACGGTTAGTAACCTGCAACCAGGTGTAACTTATAACTGGTATGCATCTACCGGAAGCACCCCATTGGTAACTGGTAACAACGGTACTTTTGTAACACCTGTTGTAAATTCGGCAACCGTGTTTTATGCTGAGGCCGTTTCCGGAACAGCAATCAGTTCAAGAACATCGGTTAGTGTTTCCGTTAATCCGCCTGCAACTTTAGCGACGGTTACGACGAATAACCAGGTGATCAACTCCGGACAAACTACAACGTTAACGGCAACTGCCGACGCTGGAAATACCATCGCCTGGTTTGATGCACCATCAGCAGGAACACAGGTTGGAACAGGAACTTCGTTCACTACCCCAGCTTTAACTGCAACTAAAATTTATTATATAGAAACCACAAGCAGCAATGGCTGTAAAAGCGCAAGCCGCGTTCCGGTAACAGTAACCGTAATTAACGGCGGTGGTGCTACAGCTTGTAATGCCGCTAATGGTCAGAATACAGGTATTAATGGGATCTGTCTGTTATGTGCGGTAAATGGCGCAGGTAATTCAACTGATGCTGATGCCAACAACTTCACCAGGATTTCTCTTGCTGTAGGTGTTGCCGCTACAGGTTACCAGCAATTAATTTTCCCATCTACAGGTGTGGCTACTGATAGCATCCGTTTAGATTTAGCTTTACCAACCGGTTTAGCTGATGTGGGTCTTTTAAACAATGTAACCGTAACTGTATTAAACGGTGCTACCGTAGTAAGAACAGTACAATTAAACGGAGGATTATTAAACCTTCAACTTTTATCGGGCAATCGTTTTGCAGCAACTGTTTTGGCAGGTGGTGCGTATGATAGGGTTCAGGTAAGCTTCGGCGCATTAGTTTCGGCTTTAACCAGCTTAGATATTTATGGTGCAACCGTAGTTTATCCTAATCCAACATTTATTGCTGGTGCACAATCTATTTGTTCGGGCAGTACAGCAACCTTAAGTGCAACTGCAAATGGTGGTACAACCTTAACCTGGTTCGACGCACCAACAGGTGGAACGCAAGTGGGAACAGGAGCCAACTTCACTACTCCTGCTTTAACCACCACTACTACTTATTATGTTCAGGTAACTAAAGGAACCTGTTCAAATACAACAAGGGTTCCGGTAACAATTACGGTTAATCCGGCAATTGTATTCGCAGGTACTACTTTAACCAATGCAACCATTGCATCTCCTTACAGCAAACAACTTCCGGTTGCTACCGGCGGTACACCAGGTTATACTTATACCTTAGCTGCCGGCAGTACTTTACCAGCTGGTTTAACCTTATCGCCAAGTGGTTTGGTAAGTGGAACACCAACTGCAACGGGTAACCCAACATTCGATGTTGTGGCCACCGATACCAAAGGCTGTAGCACAACTGCTACTTTTACCTTAACGGTAACACCAGCATTAGCGTTGGCTCCGGGAGCATTGCCTAACGGCGTAACCGGTACGCCATATACTACAAATGGAATTCCAGCTGCAACAGGCGGAACAGGTCCTTATACTTATTCGGCTACTGGTGTTCCTCCAGGATTAACCTTTAATCCGGCAACAAGAGAAATTACAGGTACGCCAACTCAAATCGGAACATTTACGATTCCGGTAACCGTAACAGATGCCAATGGCAATACCATTACATCTAACTATACGCTTAAAGTAACCGATCCTTTGGTGTTACCTGCGGCAACTTTAGCCAATGGAACCACAGGAACTGTTTACCCTACACAAACTATTCCATCTGCAACGGGTGGAACAACACCTTATACTTATGCGGCAACTGGTCTTCCTCCGGGATTAACTTTTGATCCGGCTACAAGAGCAATTTCAGGAACGCCAACACAAGCAGGTACATTCACTGTACCGGTAACGGTGACCGATGCTGACGGAAAAACAGCAAGCAATAATTATAGCATTACGGTTGTTAATCCTTTAGTCTTACCAGCAGCAACTTTGCCTGATGGAACTGAAGGAACAGTATATGCTACACAAACCCTGCCTTCGGCAACTGGTGGTGTTGGTCCATATACTTATGTAGCAACTAATCTTCCAGCGGGATTAACTTTTAACCCTGCAACAAGAGAAGTTTCGGGTACACCTACACAAGCCGGAAATTATTCAATTGGCGTAACGGCTACCGATAGTGAAGGCAGAACCGCAAGTAATACTTATGCACTTAAAGTAATTGGGGTATTATCATTACCTGGTGCAACTTTACCAAATGGTATTGTAGGTACACCATATCCAACGCAAACTTTGCCAGCGGTAACCGGTGGAACAGCACCATATACTTATTTAGCAACAAACCTTCCTCCGGGATTAAGTTTTAATACGGCAACAAGAGAAATTACAGGAACACCAACTTTAGGTGGAACGTTTATCATCTCTTTAACCGCAACAGATGCCAACGGAAACAAAGCAACAACAGCCTATAGCTTAACCGTAACGGTCGATGCACCAGTGGTTGCAGCAGCTACAGTGTGTGCCGGAAGCCCTGCTACCTTAAGCGTTAGCAATTTGCAAGCTGGTGTTACCTATAACTGGTATGCTTCTACCGGAAGTACACCTTTGGTGACCAATAATACAGGTGTTTTTGTAACACCTGCAGTAACTGCTCCAACAGTATTTTATGTAGAGGCGGTATCAGGAACAGCTGTAAGTTCAAGAACTGCAGTTAATGTTTCGGTTAACCCACCAGCAACTGCGGCAACAGTAACCACCAACAGCCAGGTAATTAACGCCGGACAGTCGACTACTTTATTGGCAACGGCTGATGCCGGAAATACCATTCAATGGTACGATGCTGCTACAGGTGGAACACAGGTAGGCGCAGGAACTTCATTTACTACACCAACATTATCGGCTACGACTACTTATTATGTAGAAACGACCAATGCCAGTGGTTGTAAAAGTGCAAGCCGCGTACCAGTAACCGTTACCGTATTAAATAACGGTGGTGGTACTGCATGTAACGCTGCTAATTCACAAAACTCAGGTATAAACGGAATTTGTTTATTGTGCGGTATAACCGGCGCAGGAAATTCTACTGATGCTGATCCTGCTAACTTTACCAGAATATCTCTTTCTGTAGGTGTAGGTGGCTCAGGTTACCAACAATTAATTTTCCCTAACGCTGGAACAGCTACAGATAGTCTTCGTTTAGACTTAGCATTACCAACCGGTTTAGCTGATGTTGGTTTATTAAACAACGTAACGGTTACCGTATTAAATGGTACTACCGTTGTAAAAACAGTACAATTAAACGGCGGATTATTAAATCTCCAGCTGTTATCAGGTAACCGTTTCGCTGCAACCATATTAGCAGGCGGTGCTTATGATAGGGTACAGGTGAGCTTCGGCGCATTAGTTACAGCTTTAACCAGTTTAGATGTTTATGGTGCAACGGTAATTTATCCTAATCCAACGGTAACTGCAGGTGCTCAAACCATCTGTGCCGGAAGCACTGCAACTTTAACTGCAACAGCAAACGGTGGTACAACATTAGCCTGGTACGATGCTGCAACCGGTGGTACACAATTGGCCACTGGCGAAACATTCACTACACCAGCTTTAACTGCTACTACCACTTATTATATCCAAGTAAGCAAAGGTGGTTGTCCGAACGTAACAAGAGTTCCGGTAACGGTAACGGTTACACCAGCATTACCAACACCAGTATTGGCTACAATTGCTAATGTTTGTGAAGGATCATCAGCAACTTTATCGGTTGCTAATCCAGATGCTGCGGTAACTTATAAATGGTACGATGCTGCAGTAGGTGGAAACCTGGTTTTCACAGGTGCAGTGTTCCCAACACCAGCATTAACGGCAGCTACGACCTATTATGTTGAAGCCGCTCAAGGAAACTGTACAAGTGCTGCACGTGCTGCGGCGGCTGTATCCGTAAATCCTCGTCCGGTTTTACCTGTAGTAACTGCAAGTTCATCAACAGTGAGCGCAGGGCAAACTGCAATTTTAACAGCCAGCTCGGCAGATCCAACCAATACTTTCAATTGGTATACTTCTAATACTTCAACTACACCAGTTTATGTAGGCGCTACTTATGTTACTCCTCCATTATTGGCTACTACAACCTATTATGTAGAATCTGTTTCTACCAATGGTTGTACTTCTGCAAGTCGCGTTCAGGTAACCATCACCGTTGATGGAAACGGATCTCCAAATCCGGTACCATGCGAGGCGGCAACCACACAAGTTGGTGGCGTTACAGGTGTAGCTTTATTATCAGGCGTGTTTAATCCAACATTAGCGATTGATAACGATACACAAACTGCATCTTCACTGGTTATGCCAGTTGGAGCACTTGGTGCATCTGTTTATCAAAGAGTTGGTTTCGGTTCGTTATCTAAAGTTGGTGATACCGTACGTGTTCTGGTATCATCACCAGGAAAACTATTATCACTTTCGTTATTAGGAAACGCCTCTATTACCACTTATGTTGGAACCAACAGCAATGGTGATTCGAGATTGTTAAATGATAACTTAATCAATATTCAATTGCTAAGCGGCAATACCCAGGCTTTGATCACTTTTGTACCAACGAATGTTTTCGATGGGGTAGAAGTAAGGTTAAACTCTGGTTTATTAGGTGCTTTAACATCAATCAACTTAAATTACGCACAACGTATTTTAGTGGCACCAACTGTAGCATCAGCAAATGTTACGGCTTGTGTGGGCCAAACCGCTCAGCTTGAGGTAAGCAACCCATCAGCAAGTTTAACTTACAGGTGGTACGATGCCACAGGCACTTACTTAACTGGTAAAGATGGTATCATATTTACCACACCAGTATTAACAGGCGATACGAAATTCTATGTTGCCGCAGTTTCTGCAACAGGTTGCGTAAGTTATAAAACAGTAGTTAATGTAACCACCAACCCGGCACCGGTAACACCAGATCTATTATCAGCATCTGTTAATACTTGTCCGAATACATCGGTTACTTTCCAGGTTAAAAATCCAATTGTAGGCACAACCTATAACTGGTACGATACAGCAGTATCTACAACCGTATTGTTTACAGGTGATAACTTTACAACACCATTAATTGCAGCCAACAGAAGTTATTTCGTGGCAGCGGTAAATGGCTGCGGTAGCTCGTCAACAAGAACTGAGGCTAAAATTATATTGGGTACTATAGATGTTCCGGTAATTACGCCGCCATCAATTACCATCAGTGAAGGTTCTGTTGCCGTATTAAAAGCAACTTCGAGCACAGCAGGTGCAACCATTAACTGGTACACTACTGCAAACGGACTAGTTCCGGTATATACTGGTGAAACTTATGTAACACCACAATTAACCGCAACTACAACGTATTATGTAGAAGCTACAGTTCCGGGTGGATGTACTGCAACAAGCAGGGCAACGGTAACGGTTACCGTAATTCCTAATGGTACACCGGTAACCACACCTTGTGGAGCGGCTACCACAACAGTTGCAAGCGGTGTAACGGGCGTAGCTTTACTGGCCGGTGTTTTCAATCCAACTTTTGCGGTTGATAACGATATCAATACCGGATCTAGTTTAGTTATCCCAGTGGGATTACTTGGTGCATCTGTTTATCACCAGGTTGGCTTTACCGGATTATCAAATGTAGGCGATACTTTAAGAGTGAAAATTACCACTCCGGGTGCATTGCTTTCAGTAGGGGTGTTAAACAACTTAACGGTAACTACTTTCCAGGGTACAACCAGCAATAACGATGCGGTTTCAATATCTAACCCATTAATCAGTTTAAAATTATTATCAGGCGGTACATCTGCTATATTAACCTTCGTTCCAACCAGTAAATTTGATGGAGCAGAATTGAGGTTAAGCTCGGGCTTATTGGGCGCATTAACATCTGTTAATTTAGATTATGCACAGCGTGTAATCACCACACCAACCGTTAGCGCTGCTACAGCAAGTGCTTGTCAAGGTTCATCTGCAACATTGAGCGTGCAGAACCCACAAGCAGGAGTGGTATACAAATGGTACTTAGGCTCAACTTATCAGGCAGGAAAAGACGGAACAACTTTCACAACAGATCCAGCTTTAACTGCAGGTACTTATACCTATTCGGTAACGGCAACAGCTAATGGTTGCGAGACTTTAGGAACCAAAGTAGTGGTAACTATCTTACCTCCGGCAGTAGCACCGATTCCGTCTACTACCAACCCAGCCACAACTTGTATCGGCTCATCTGCTACCTTAAGTGTACAGGCAGTGGCAGGTATTACTTATAACTGGTACGATGCTGCTACAGGCGGCAACATGTTGGTAACCAACAACAGTAGCTTTACTACACCTGCATCGCTTGCAGTAGGACCACATGATTACTATGTGGAAGCCGTAAGTGGAGCGGGTTGTTCAAACTCAACACGTACCAAGGTTTCCATTACAGTTAATCCATCAGCAGTTGCTGCCGATGTAACAGTAACCGGAACAACATCATTATGTGCTTCTGGAACAGCAGTACTTACTGCAAGTAGTACAACAGTGACCAGTCCCGTGTTTACCTGGTACAGCGATGCCGCCTTAACACAGGTAGCTTTTGTAGGTGCCGTATTTAATACACCAGCCATTACCGTAACAACTAAATATTATGTTACCGTTAGCGGCACAAATAAATGTGCAAATACAGCAGGTAATGCAAAAGAGGTAACCGTAACGGTTAACCCAGTTGCCGGCCCTACTGATATTAACTTAGCAGGAACAAGCACCATTTGCGGTGGCTCTTCTGTTACTTTAAATGCAACCAGCACCACAGTAACCAACCCGGTATTTACCTGGTACAGTGATGCGGCTTTAACTACGGTAGCGTTTACAGGTGCTAACTTTATTACACCTGCACTTAATGCAACCACCACTTATTATGTAACGGTTAAAGGCGATAATAAATGTGAGAATACAGCAGCTACTGCAAAATCGATTACCATCACTGTTAATCCGGCAGCTACTGATTCAGATATTGCCATCAATGGTATAACAACGATCTGTAAAGGATCAACAGCCGCACTGTCTGCTTCAACAACAACAGTAATTAATCCGGTATTTACCTGGTATAGCAATGCAGCATTAACCACTGTAGCTCATGTAGGTGCCAGCTTTACTACACCTGCACTTAGTGCCACCACTACTTACTATGTAACCGTAAGAGGTGATAATAAATGTGAGAATTTAGCGGCAAATGCTAAGGTAGTTACCGTAACCGTTAAAGAATTTGCAACAGCTGCAGATATTGCAGTAAGCAATGCTAAAATCTGTTCAGGTTCTACTGTAATGTTAATGGCTTCGAGTACAACAGTAACCCAGCCAGTATTTACATGGTATAGCGATGCTTCATTAACCAGTGTAGTATTTACGGGTCCAACGTTTACCGTAACCGGATTAACGGCCACCACTACTTATTATGTAAGCGTTAAAGGTGCCAATAAATGTGAAAACACTGCAGCTGATGCTAAAGCAGTAACCGTGACGGTTAATCCATTGGCAACAACTACCGATATTATTCTAAACGGAAGCACATCTGCTTGCGCAGGATCATCGGCCGTATTAAGTGCAACATCACCAACAGTAACTAATCCGGTATTTACCTGGTATAGTGATGCCGCTTTAACCAATGTAAGTTTCATTGGCGCAACCTATACTACACCTGCTTTAAACAGCACCACCACTTATTATGTAACGGTTAAAGGCGATAATAAATGTGAAAATGCACCGGGTACAGCCAGGGTAATTACAATAACCGTTAATCCGGTTGCTACTGCTGCAGATATAACAGCAACTGATGCCACAATCTGCTCAGGATCTGGAACGACGTTAGTAGCCAGTACAACTACCGTAACCAATCCAACATTTACCTGGTACAACGATGCGGCCTTAACTTCGGTAGCTTACGTAGGAACATCATTCGTTACCCCTGTATTAACTGCAACAACTAAATATTATGTTACAGTTAAAGGTGATAACAAGTGTGAAAACTCAGGTATCACGGCTAAAGTGGTAACGGTTAATGTTAATCAAGGCGCAACAGCTGCGGATATTACCTTATCAACCCCAGCTAGAATATGTGGTTCAGGAACAGCGGTAATCAATGCAAGTTCAACAACTGTAACCAATCCGGTATTTACCTGGTACAACGATGCTTCGTTAACCAGTGTGGCCTTTACCGGACCAATATTTACCACTCCTGTATTAACAGCTACTAAAACTTATTATGTAACGGTTAAAGGAAGCAATAAATGTGAAAACACTGCGGCGAACGCGAAAACAGTAACTGTTACTGTTAATCCAAATGCGGTGGCAACAGATATTACCGTAAACGGATCAACTTCAGTTTGTGCAAGCACAGCAGCAACATTAGCAGCAAGCAGCACAACGGTGACTAATCCAATATTTACCTGGTATAGCGATGCGACCTTAAATACAGTGGTATTTACTGGTCCAGTGTTTACTACTCCGGTATTAACGGCAAACGCCACATACTATGTAACCGTTAAAGGTGATAACAAATGTGAAAATACCGCTGCAACAGCAAGGGCTGTAGCCATTACCGTAAATGCATTACCTAACAATCCAGTAGTATCTGGTCCGAATGGTGGTGTTTGTGCAGGCGATGGAGCAACACTAACCGTAACGAATGCACAAGCAGGAGTGACCTACGAATGGTACAATGCAGCAGTTGCCGGTAATTTATTATTCACCGGTACAACATTTAATACTACCGCTTTAAGTGCCACCACAGATTACTACATTTTAGCAATCGGTACGGGAGGTTGTAACAACAACGGTGGGCGTGTTAAAGTAACGGTAACTGTAAATGCGAAACCTACGGTACCAACAGTTGCCGCAACATCTGTTAGTGTTTGTACAGGAAGTCCGGCTGTATTAACGGTTACCAACCCTCAAACTGGGGTAACCTACAATTGGTACACCGCAGCAATAGGCGGAACGTTAGCAGGCACAGGCGTAAACTTTACAACACCTGCAGTTAACGCAAACATCACTTATTATGTTGAAGGTGCAAACGGAACTTGTATTTCATCATCTAGAACGCCAGTAAATGTAATTGCGCTACCAGTACCAGTTGCACCAGCATCGGTAACAGCAGCAAACGGAACACTTTGCGCAGGTAGTTCAACCATATTAACGGTTAATAATCCGGTAACAGGATTAGTTTACAGATGGTATGCAGCAAGCTCTGGCGGACCCGTATTAGCAGAAGGTATAACCTTTACTACACCAAACTTAACGGCTACCACAATCTATTACGTAGAAGCAGTAGCAGTGGGTGGTTGTGCAAGTCCAACAAGAACGGGTGTTACGGTGAATGTATTGCCGGTATTAGAAAAACCAGTAGTAGTGGTACAAAGCACAACACCAAATAGTGTAACCTTTGCATGGGCTGCGGTTGCAGGTGCTACGGCATACGAAGTTTCGCTGGATAATGGTTTAACCTGGATCAATCCAACAAGTGGATCAACCGGAACAACCTATTTAGCTACAGGCTTGAAACCAGATCAAAGTGTAACCATTATTGTAAGGGCCAGAGGTCAGCTTGAGTGCCAAACCAGCGCAAATTCAACTCCGGTAACTGGTAAAGCTGCTAATCCTTTTGGAGATCAGGTTTACATACCAAATGCATTTACGCCGAATAACGACGGTAAGAACGATACCTTCTTAATCTACGGTAATACCATATCAAGCGCCAAAATGAGTATTTACACACAATGGGGTCAATTGATATTCCAGTCAGACAATGTAGCAAATGGATGGGATGGAACTTTTAAAGGTGTAAATCAACCAATTGGTGTGTATGTGTATATGGTTGATATCACCTTCACCAATGGAACAACATCATTGAGAAAAGGTACAGTAACGCTGATTAGATAAGAAGAGGATTAATAATAAACAGATAAAATCAAAGACCATGAAAATACTATCGGCTTTAAAAATATATGTTGCAGTGCTAGGATTGCTGCTGTGTACAGCTAAATCCTTTGCACAAACTGATCCGCATTTTTCACAATATTATGCAAATCCGTTATACCTTAACCCGGCCTTAACCGGGGTGATAGACGGCGATTACCGTGCAACGGTAAACTTTAAACAACAATGGAGTGCACTTAACAGTTCTTTCTTAACAGGTGGTGCCTCCTTCGACATGGCACCAAAAAAGAACTTTGCATTTGGTGCAACCATTTTAAACCAAAGGGCAGGGGAGTTAGATTTTAACTACCTGTCGGCATTGGTATCCGGTTCGTACCGTTTGAGGTTTGGGGCCGAAGGTTTACAGATGATTAGTTTTGGATTACAGGCGGGGATTATTAACCGTAGCTTCGATTTCTCTCAAGCCAGGTTCGGCAACCAGTTTAATCCGATTTCGGGTTATGATGGTGGAATGATGAGTGGTGAAACACTTTCATCACAGTCTTCATTGGTTCCGGATGTTAATGCAGGGATCATGTTCTTTGATGGTAACCCGAATAAAAGTGTTAACGTTTTCTTAGGCGCAAGTGCAGCACATTTAACACGCCCAACCGATCGTTTCTCTGGTTCAAACTCACGTATCCCTGTTCGTTTTACTGCACATGGTGGCGCGCGGATCAAGGCTTCGGAGTTATTGGATATCGTACCCAACGCATTGTTTATGTATCAGGGTAATACAAACGAAGTTTCGTTAGGGGCTTATGCACAACTTAACGTTAATCCATCAGCAAACATTTTGTTTGGTGGCAACTACCGTAATAAAGATGCTGCAATTGCCTTTGTAGGCCTTCAGTTAAAAAACATGGTGTTCGGATTAAGTTATGATGTTAATACCTCTACTTTCAACCGGGCATCAAACAGTAACGGTGGTTTAGAGCTTTCCATATCACTTATTGGCCGTAACGGAATTATTGGTCCAAACTTCTTTTGTCCACGTTTATAATAGAAATCCAAATGAAAAAAATATTACTCTTTTTGTTAGTGGCATTTGGCAGTTTTGCAAACGCTCAGTATGTGGTAAATTATAAAAAGGTTGCAGATACTTATTTTGAAAATAAGGATTATTATGCTGCATCTACTTTTTATAAAAAAGCCTTAAAAATTACCGGCGATAGCAGCCAGGTTATTTTGCCATATGGTAAGGAAAGAAAATCGGCAACTGATGATAAAGTGATAGAAGATTATGAAGGATCGATCTTTAACCTGGCCGAATCTAGCAGGCTGTACAGAGAATTTAACGAGGCCGAAAAATATTATGGGGTAGCGATAACCTTTACCAATACACGTTTTAGAAAAGCCTTGTTTTATTATGCCGAAAGCTTAAGGGCAAACAAAAAATTTAACCTGGCTATTGATGCCTTTCAGCAGTTTATCCAAAAAAATCCTGGTGATGTTTTGGTAAAAGATGCCCAAAAAGAAATCGAATCCTGCAAATTTGCGATCGAAGAAATGCGTTTTCCACGTATGGTTCAAGTCAAAAAAATGCCAGCTAACGTAAATGGTTTAGGATCTAATTATGCGCCTGTTAAAATTAATAACGAATTTTATTTCACCTCATCGCGCCCTGTTGCCGTAGGAAGTAAAAAAGACATGGTTAAAACTGATGCCGGAGAAGTTCAGGTATCCACTAAAACCAATCCTTTTATTAACAACCTTTATTCAGCTAAAGGCGAATTAACTGCTGCTGATGTGGCTGTAAAAAAGATCGATATTAATTTTCCTAAAAATGTAGAGATTGCAGCGGCCAGCTTTACACCAGACGGAAATACCGTGTATTTTACCACCTGGAGAGAAAAGGAAAAATATGCAATTTATAGCGCTAAAAAAACGGGCGATAAGTGGTCAGATCCGCTACCGGTTGGTTTACAGGTAAACAGTAAAGATTTTAATTCATCACAACCTTTTGTAACCAGCGATGGTAAGTTCCTTCTTTTCTCATCAGATAGAAGTGGTGGTTATGGTAAATTCGATCTTTGGTATTGTGCCGTGCGCGAAGACGGTTCATTAGGTCAGGCGGTAAATTTTGGCCCAACCATTAATACCGAAGATGACGAACGTGCACCATACTATAACCCCCTAACCAAAAAGTTATTGTTTAGTACCGATGGACGGGTTGGTTTCGGTGGTCTTGATTTCTTTGAATCAGAAGGCGATCTGGTAAACTGGTCTAATCCTAAAAACCTGGGTTATCCATTCAACTCATCAAAAGATGATCTTTACTTTACCGCAACTGATGATAAAGGAACAAAAGGTTATATCAGTTCCGATCGCGAATCATCCTGCTGTTTAGAATTGTTTGAAGTGAAAAAAGAATTCCTTTCAATCGCAGGCCTTTTAACCGATTGTAAAACTAAATTGCCTTTAGCAGGTGCCGATGTCACTTTAACCAATGCCGAAGGACCACAGAAAATAACGACTGGTAGCGATGGTATTTACAGGTTTAAAGTAGATTCAAAAAGACCAATTAAATTGCTTTTTGCAAAAGATAATTATTTCGCAGTAACTAAAAACTATCCTTACGAAGAACTAGCAAAAGCAGATACCTTGATTTATAAAGATTACTGCTTAAGCCCTTTCAAATTGGGTATTCCGATGGCTTTGGATAATGTTTATTACGAATTTAACAGTGCCGAACTGACCGAGCCTTCTAAAAAAGTATTAGACTTCCTGATCCCGATTATGGAAGATAACCCTGAAATGGAAATTGAATTAGGTTCTCATACCGATAACATCGGAACAGATGAGTATAATTTAGATCTATCGAACAGAAGAGCAAAATCTTGTACTGATTATTTAGAAAGTAAAGGAATTGCTGCGGCCAGAATGACCTCAAAAGGTTATGGAGAATCGATGCCGATTGCGCCTAACGAAATCGTAGTGAAACGCAAGAAAAAAGATAATCCGGAAGGAAGAGCAAAAAACAGAAGAACTGAATTTAAAGTAACCAAAAAATAAAATATAATCACATCCCGGTGAGCCATCTTCCTAAAAAGAAGATGGCTTTTTTGTTTTAATTAAGCTGGTCCGGATTTGTATTCCCGCTGATTTGTAAACTGAAAACTGCCAACTGAAAACTGATAATCTAAATTAATCATTGCTGGTCCGGATTTGTATTCCCGCTGATTTTAGATGATAAACGCAGAACCGGAAACTGATTTGTGAACTGAAAACTGCCAACTGAAAACTGATAATCTAAATTAATCATTGCAGTTCCGGATTTGTAATCCCGCTGATTTTAGGTGATAAACGCAGAACCGGAAACTAATTTGTGAACGGAAAACTGCCCACTGAAAACTGATAATCTAAATTAATCTTTGTAATTTTCCCCTGACATTTAAATTCAATGAAGCTTAATATCCAACCAACTGTAATTTTTAGAACACCTAAATTTTCATATCAATCCGAACTGGTAGATTGTTGGGAGGAATTAAAACTGGCCATATCCGTATCTTCGGCAGCTTTTTACGAAACCATAAAAGAAGTAAAAGCAAACGAACTTAAAGATCTTCCACCTAAGGTTTATTTTACCATCTGGAAATATTTTAACCGTGCGAAATTCCGGTCAACCCCTTACGGCACTTTTGCAGGTTTTAGTTTATTAAACGATGCCATTAAGCCATCTGAAAGCAGAATAGTAATAGAAGAAACCCAAAAGCTCCGCGAACTGGTTGATTGGCCATATAAGAATAATATTCAATTGCCATTTGCAGAACTGCTGCAAAAAAACTGTCTCCTGTTTAGTAATACTAGTTATTATTTAACGCCCAACAGTATTCGTTATATCGCCTGTACAGATGGTGTTTTCGAACTGGCCGAGTTAGATCAGGATGACTTTGTAATACAAATATTAGCGGCCTGCTTAACACCGGTTAGGCTTAACGATCTGGTAAAACACATAAATTTAAATGAGGCTGAAACCGAAAACCTATTCGCTTTGCTGCAGGATATGCACGATTTACAGCTTGTTTTTACCAACTACGATCCTAATATTATAGGTGATGATTATTTTGAACGTTTAGGCCTCACTGCTACAGCCGAGTTGCCAAAATATCTTATCGCGCAGCGTAATGTTTTGTCGGGTGGCATTAATGAACGGTTGTTTCAGGCTATTCCAGGTCTGATCAATATGCTCCATGGTATAATGCCTGCTAAAGATCGTGATGCGCTGAGTCAGTTTCAGCTCAGGTTTAAAAAGAAATTCGAAGATCAGGAAGTACCGCTTTTATTGGCACTAGATCCCGAAATGGGGGTAGGTTATGATGAGCTGGAACAGGCCGGTGAAAACAGCGAGTTTATCACGCGTTTCAATAATAAGCCGCCGAAAAAAGCGGAAAGCGAAAATATTAAAACGGCATTAAGAACATACCTGACCGCGCAAAACTTCGAAAAAGATAAAACTGTTTATCTGAACAAACTGGCCTTAAAGCCCAATGATAAATTAGTATCGCTACCCAATTCATTCAGCATGGTAATGGCTGTTCACGACGATTTGATTTTTATCGAACAGATTGGGGGAGCAACATCGAATGCCTTAAGCGGAAGGTTTACAATGGCTGCCGATGAGGTAGCACAGTACGCCCAAAATATTGCAGCTGCAGAACAACAGGCAAACCCCGAGGTGTTATTTTTTGATGTGGCCTACATTGTAGAAGCCAATGTAGATAATGTAAACCGGCGCAAACTGATTTATGGACATCAATTATCAATCTTAAATTTCGATACCTCAGCATCGCCACTTGCCTTAAATGATATACAGATTTCAGTTCGGGGCACAGAGATTATTCTTCGATCTAAACATTTCAATAAACGGTTGGTGCCGAGAATGGCTTCAGCCTATAACTATACCCGTTCAGATCTTTCTGTATTTAGGTTACTGTGCGATTTGCAACATCAGGGTTTACAAACAAATCTTTCCTTTTCACTTGATACTGTTTTCCCTGATCTGGATTATTATCCAAGGTTACAATATCAAAATATAGTTTTAAGCAGTAATAAATGGAAAATTAAAAAAGAAGCCCTCTTAGGACCAGATCAAAAGTGGCTATCCATTACCGATTGTAGAGCATACCTGAGCAGTTTAGGTGTTAGTGAATATTTCAAAGCAGGTATATCCGATCAAACTCTATGCTTTGCTTTGCAAAACGACGATGATTTAAATGCTTTTCTGCAATATGTGCAAAAACATGGCGGTACTTACATTGAAGAAACATTGCTGCCTCAAAACAGTATCGTGGTTGATGAAGCAGCCAAACCCTATTTTGCTCAGTTTGTTTTAAGTATAGGGCATGGCGAACAGGTTTATCGTGGTTTAACTAAAACTGCTGCAAACGCAGGGGTAACGCGATTTTTCCTGCCAGGCAAAGAATGGCTGTATTTCGAAATTTATTGCCACCAGCAGCGCAGTGATCAGATTTTGACAGAAGTAATTGCACCCTTCCTCAGCCATCATACAGGTCAGATCAAATCATGGTTTTTTATCCGCTACAATGAAAATGGAAACCACATCAGGTTTAGGGTTCAGCTAAACGATCCTATGGATGGGCAGCTGTTAACCTCAAAATTTATGGATGATCTGGAATTGTTCATAAATTCAGGACTGGTATCCGATGTGCAGATTAAAACCTATAAGCGTGAGTTAGAGCGTTATGGTCATAATATGATTGAAGATGTTGAGCAGCATTTTGAGCTGGACAGCGAATTTGTATTATCACTTGTAGCAACCCAGGCTGATGATTTTAACAAATATAAAGGGTGTAGCCTTTTGGTCTCAAAGATTATCGAATCCAACATTCTGGATAAGCTGGCTATCCATAAAATAGTGAAGTTAATGTC
Source organism: Pedobacter sp. GW460-11-11-14-TSB4 (assembly GCF_059423705.1). NCBI lineage: Bacteria > Pseudomonadati > Bacteroidota > Sphingobacteriia > Sphingobacteriales > Sphingobacteriaceae > Pedobacter > Pedobacter sp. GW460-11-11-14-TSB4. The sequence continues at coordinate 50,016 of NZ_JBWKYI010000018.1, read as the reverse complement.
TGATAACTTTAATGAGGAACACCGGTTAGATGCCGCTGATTTTAAGCAGTTAAACAACCACTATCAGGAGTTTCGTAAAACAGAATGGACAGCATTAACAGCAGAGCAGGAGCAGGGCTTTGGCATATTTTCAGATTCGTTTATCAGCATTCTTAAACAATGTGCGCCCGAAAATGCACTAAAGCTATTAACCGATTTAATGCATATGCACGTCAACAGACTTTTCAGCAAAGACCAGCGAACACATGAAATGGTCATGTACTATTTTCTGCTAAAAGATATTCAGCGTCAAAATGCAATGAAAGTTTAACGGTTTAACCTGGCCAGCGGGTTGACTACAGTTACCTCTATTTCGGTAATATAACGGTTAAGGGGATCTTTGTAATACCTGAAGATATAATCATTGCCATAAAAATTACTCAGTCGCTTGCCAATATTGTCAATTCCAACATGATGGCTTTCGGTCTGTTTGCCTTTATTATCATTAATCATGTTGATGGTGCTGATATTTAGACTATCTTTTTCGTAAGCAATTTTAATCAGGGCAGGTTGAGTAGAGTGCGAAACATTTCCGTGCTTAAAGATGTTTTCTACCAAAGTTAATAAGATCAGTGGTGGAAACCTTAATCCGAACATATCGCCCGTTACTTCAAGTTCCAGGTTAATGGTGTTTGCCGTTCGGAGTTTATGGAGATTGATCAGGTGTTCAATTTGCTCAATTTCTTCACTTAGTGGAACCATCTCTGATGCTTCAGGACGTTTTAGTGCATAACGCATCATTTCGGCCAGATTCATAATTGCATCTGCCGCCATGGGTGCCTTTTTGCGGGCGTCGTTATAAATAAAGTTTAAAGTATTAAAAAGAAAGTGTGGGTTGATCTGACTGCGGAGATAATTGTTTTGCGATTGAACCAGATCATTCTCTAAAGCCTGTTTCTCTATCTGGGTAACCAGGTTTTGTCGTTCTAAGGCTTCTACTTTCTTCTGATCTTGAAATGATTTGATTAGATAAACATAACCCGTTGCAAAGCCGATAAAGTATAAGGATCTATACATGCAGGAAAGTATGAAATCACGAGGGACAAAATTCGCCATGTTGAATTCTATGACCCCGATTTTTTGAAATAATAAAAGGAGTACATAACTTGCTGCGATGTAGGTTACTAACATAGCAGCAATCAGTAATAGAATGTTTACAATTCTGAGTGTGGTATTTTTTTTACTTAATACTTTCTTGAGCAAAAATGTATGAAGATAAAAAGTAGAAATATTAGTTAAATATATAAGAAGATAAATGCCTGGTGGTTTGAACTGTTTAGATGCATAACCTAAAATAAATACTTCATATATGATGTAAATACTCCAGATAAGTAGGTGGAGTTTGTATTTTTTATATAATGTTTTGAGGATTGAAAAAGTCATTTTTTCGCTTTAAATCTATTGAAATAGGGTTTTTATCTCCTAAAATTGGGGTTTTGTGTAAAAAAGTAGTTGAGGTTAATTTTGCGCCGCATCTTTACAGAAATTAATAACAACAATAAATAATCACATTAAAATATAAATATCATGAAAGCTCAAAACACAACTAAACTAGCTAAAAAAACTGTTTTCGTTTATAAAAACATCAAAGCTCAAAATAATTATTCAACTACACCTACAGGTGACCAAAGCCACACAGTAGTAATGACTAGCTGGATCGTAGACCTTTAGTAGTTTATTGATTTCGATTAGATTTTAACAAACTGCTCTGTACATAGGCGAAGAAAGCTTCTTTATAACCTTCGCCAATTTGGATCATCTCGTTATTTACCAAACGGATTATATTTCCATCTACTTTTTTAATTGCCGCTTTAGCAACAATGTTCGATTTATTAACACGGATAAATGCGTGGTTTTCTAAGGCCTTTTCAATTTCCTTCAGGGTAAGGTAGGTAGTGTGGGTTTCAGATTTAGTAATAATCTGTATATAATTCTGTAGCGCTTTGATGTAAAGTATTTCATCAATAGCGATGTTAGAAAAAGCATATTTATGGTCGCCTTTAATATAAAGTGCCGCTACCTGATCAGCTTCTTTCGTGCTCACTTTGGTATTATTTGCTTCCTTTTTTAAAATCCTGTCAATACCTAATGCAAATTTTGCAAAGGAAATAGGTTTTAATAAGTACTGATCTGATTGTACATCAAATGCTTGCAAGGCATAATCAGGATGCGCAGTAGTAAAAATCAAATATTTTGCTTTTTCTCTGATATTTTTAGCCAGCTCCAATCCATTGATCCCTGGCATATCAATATCCATAAACAATAAATCAATTTCGTCCTCGATACTTATCTCTGTAAGTGCCTGGACAGGGCTGGTAAAGGTTTTAAAAACTGTTAAACCAGGCATTTCCGCAATGTGGTCAGTTAATACTTCAATTGCATGTTGCTCGTCGTCTATAACAACGCATTTTAGATTCATGAGTATAAATATGTTTGTTTTATTTGATTTGAATGCAAGTTAAATAAAAATGAATTGAATTAACAATAGCACTAAAAAACTTATCCAGGGTTTCGTCTAAAAAAAACCTGGGTTTCGTGTAATATTCTGGGTAGTTGATGTAAAAAAATTATCCGAATCCCTTCTTTTTATAATCTTTATACTGTTTGCCAAAAACAAAAACAGTTAGCAGTGAAAACTACTAGTTGTGAAAAACATCTGCCTGCCCAATCTTGTGTAGCCTGTAGATAATAAAATTAAAAACAGGCCATACAATACTGGGTTAAAGATTATTAAAAACTAAAAAAGATAAAATTACCGAAAAGCAAAGAAATATTCCCCCTACATCTACCAAGCCTCCACATGAAACACAACGAATACGAGTATTTACTTAATAAAATCTACTACAAGGGGATTCTAAAAAATCAAGGAATCAACGCAGACATGTACCAGAGAATGCAAAATGAGTATAGCAATCTTGACGGACAGAAGCCTGTTAAAGGCAAGTTAGATGGCGAATACGCATTCAGAAAATCTTTTTTAGTTGTACGTAATTACGTTCAGCAAGCCATAAAAGATGGTATGAAAAGTTTTCAGTTTACCATGCGGGCAACTGATATCAATAAATTAACTTATATGGTTGATATGTTGAACAGAAACTTTTTTGATAAACAAAGTTTAGATCAAATTATTATCACTGCAAATTCGGTATTTAATCAATACAATTTAAAAAACTAACTACCTATAATAGATAACAACATGGAATTGAAAGACGAAATCGGGCAGTTTGCCGTAAGAATTAAGAAAATGCTTCCACAAGTTCAATCTGAGGATTTAACAAGGAACGCGTTAGTTATGCCTTTTATCCAAATCTTAGGATTTGATCCCTCAGAGGTTCAATCTGAAGCTGTTCTAGACTTCGGGGTTAAAAAAAGTAAAAAAGTGGATTACACCATTATGAAAGATGGCGAACCAACCATTCTGGTTGAATGTAAACACCACAACGATAATTTAGATATTCACGATTCACGCCTATCTAAATATTTCCGTAAAACAAAAGCTAAATATGGTTTATTAACCAATGGTTTAGTGTACCGCTTTTACACAGAAAAAATGGTGAGATCTAAGAAAAATCAAGAGCCATTATTCGAATTTAAAATAACCGATACTAAAGCCGCTACCATTGCTAAAATGATCGAAGATCATAAAGATTACTTCAATGTAGATCAAAAAGCGAACGTTGCAAGCTAAACAATATTAATTTTAATCTAAGAGTTCCCGAAAATTCTTGCCTAAAAGTCTTGATCTGATCAGGACTTTTTTTATGCCCATTCACCAAAGAAAAAGGGAGAAACCGATTCGGTTTCTCCCTTTAAACTTTAACAGGTTTTCCTGATTAAATTAATTCTACACTTCTGCTTACAAAAGCAGTTAATTCTGCACCAGTTAACATACCTTGTGCTAAAAGCGCTAAATCTACCGCTTGTTTAGCCAGGTTGCTTTGCTCTTCTCCCTCAGCCTTTAAAATTTTACTGACCAATTTATGGTTTCCGTTAATGGCAACTTTGTAATTGTCGGGCATTTGGCCGTAAAAGCCCATTCCGCCACCCATAGCAGCCATATCTTTCATCCGGCGCATAAATTCATCCATGGTAATGGTAACTGGTAATTCTTCAGGATGTAAAGCCACAATTTCTACATGCATACCTGGTTTGGTAATGGCTTTTTCAAAAATAGTGGTTACTTCTTTTACCTGATCTTCAGTTAAAACATGCTCATTTTGTTCGTCTTTCTCAATTAATTTATCCGCAACGCTGGAGTCAACACGTTTAATTGATGTTTTCTCTAATTTTTGCTCCAATTGATTGATAAAGTGATTGTCGATTGGTGAGTCTAATAATAAAACATCGTAATCTTTTTTGTTCGCCGATTGGATAAAAGCATCTTGTTTAGCCGCATCGTTGGTGTATAAATAAACCACAGTGCCATTTTTATCCGTTTGTAAGGCGCTTACCTTCTCTTTATACTCAGGAAGTGTGAAAAGCTCATTTTTAGTGTTTCCAACTAAAGCAAAATCTTTAGCTTTATCGTAAAACTTCTCTTCACTGATCATACCGTATTTTACAAAAAGACCGATGTCTTTCCATTTATCTTCATAAGCTTTACGGTCTTTGGCAAATAACTCACCTAATTTATCAGCAACCTTTTTAGTAATGTAGTTATTGATCTTTTTAACGTTGCTGTCGGCCTGTAAGAAACTGCGTGATACATTTAACGGAATATCAGGAGAATCGATTACACCGTGTAATAACATCAAAAACTCAGGAACAATATCTTTAACCTCATCGGTAATAAATACCTGACGTGAATATAATTTGATTTTGTTGCGCTGCATTTCGAAATCGTTTTTCAACTTAGGGAAATACAATACGCCGGTTAAATTAAAAGGGTAATCAACATTTAAGTGGATCCAGAATAATGGTTCTTCACTAAATGGATATAATTCGCGGTAAAAGTTTAAATAATCCTCGTCTGACAAATCTGCAGGAGCTTTTGTCCAGATCGGGTTGGTGGTGTTGATTATGTTATCAACTTCAACGTCGTTATACTTGGCTTTACCTTCCTCATCTACGCCATCTTCAACCGATTCTGTTTTAGTGCCAAACTTAATAGGCACAGGTAAAAATTTAGCGTATTTATCCAGGATTTCCTGCAGTTTACTTTCTGCTAAAAATTCTTCCGAATCTTTGTTTACATGCAGGATAATATCGGTACCGCGAGTGGTTTTAGTTCCTTCAGTAATTTCAAATTCTGTACTGCCATCGCAAACCCAACGTGCAGGTTCTGCGCCATCCTGGTATGATAAAGTTTGAATCTCAACTAAATCTGCAACCATAAAGGCCGAGTAGAAACCTAAACCGAATTTACCGATGATTTCATTGGCATCTTTAGCATCCTTAAATTTCTCTACAAACTCACTTGCGCCAGAAAATGCAACCTGGTTAATGTATTTTTTAATCTCTTCGGCAGTCATTCCCAAACCGTTATCGCTAATGGTAATGGTTTTTGCATCCTTATCAACTGCAACTTGCACCAATGGCTGACCAACTTCGCCATTAAACTGACCTAATGAACCTAGTCTTTTAATTTTCTGAACCGCATCTACTGCGTTAGAAACCAACTCACGAAGAAAAATTTCGTTATCAGAGTATAAAAACTTCTTAATTATCGGGAAAATATTCTCAGTGTGTATCGAGATATTTCCTTTTTCCTGTATGCTCATATGTAAATAAATTGTTTAATCTACATCCTGCATAACAAGGCTTGTTCCAAAAGAATTTATTTGCCAAAATGACAGCATCCATAAATCCATCATTGCTGGTTCCATGGTCTGTGTCTCAGAGACCACCAGTTGCTTTTATTATTACAGTTTAATCATGATTTGCAAAGCAAAGCCTCATTATTATAAATTGAAATTTACGCCTCTTCACCGTAAGCCAGTTCAATATCAATAAACTGAATAATCAGTGCGCAAATATTACCTTCAATATCAAAACCATAATAAACGGGGTAGGTGCCATCGCCAAAACCACTTTGAAAAAATGGAATATGGTAATCCGTCCCTGGGATTTTCCAGTTGATCCAATCGCCACCTTCACGCTGATGAATAGGGTTTTCGGCATAATTACCTGCAAAAAGTGCCGCGAAGTAATCATCGTACAGATTTTTACCAGGATTCTCTCTGTTAAACTTGTCTTGAAAGGCACAGAAATGTTTTAATGTTTCTTTATCCAGCACACAAGCTAAGCCTGCATCTACATTAAAACCAAAAAATTCTCCTTCATTAAAATTAACAAGGTCTTCTGTTCCGATTAATGCCTCTTCAAAGCGTATCGCATCATAAGCTGTAAACTGCACTTTAACGGCAGCATATCTGGCACAATCTTCATCATCGGGAACCACTACGGCTGCCGTTACCGGGAATTCGCCTTTTGGTACTTTAATTAAATATGGTTCAGCATCTTTCTGGATATAAACCAGTGGATCACGCACCAGAATTTCTCCTGTTGGAATAGAAACGCTTCCCAGTTCAAGGTGATCTATTTTTTTGCCAGCAACTGCTGTTTCTTCAAAATAATCATTCAAATTGTTAGGACAGGCTAATAAAGAGCGTTTCTCGTTCCAGGTTGTTAACCATTCATTGCTTGGTATCATGTCATTAAATTTATAGGAAAGTGTTTTTTTTATAAAAATAAAAAAGCCAAGAGAAACTTAAGATCCTCTTGGCTAAATATTTTAAGGCTGCACTAACTTAATTTAACAGAAAACTTGGTTTATCTTCTTCCAGTGAAAGAATTTTAGAGATCTTTTTAAGCAGTACATCCATTTGGAATGGTTTTGATAAGAAATCGTCCTGACCGTAGTTTAAGGTTGTAAAATCTTTTGGATCGTATAAACCTGAAATCAGTAAAATTGGAATTTTAGAGGTGCTTTCAATGGATTTTAGCTGCTCGCACAACACACGCCCATCGATATGCCCTAGAGAAATATCCAGTAAGATTAAATCGGGACTAAATTTTTCAATTCTGTTAAAAATTTCTTCGCCATCATTTAGTGCCGAAACTTTAAATCCCCCGATTTCCAGTATTAATTGTATGGTTTCTAAAACCTCAATATCATCGTCTACTACCAGTATTCTCTTCATATGTGTTAGCATTTATATGCCGTTAAAAATATAACAAAAGTTTATGTTGTTATGTTTACAATCTTAAGAATATTTTAACAATAAATTTATAATAGCTAAAAATAAGACTTCGATTTTAACTTGCCTGTTGTACTATTCCTTCTTTATTTAAAATAAAATTAAACAGCTCTTCAATGGGTTTCTGTAGTATTTTCCCAGGTTCAATGCCATTTTCTAATAACACCGAAATTAATGTTTCCTGATAATAATAGGCGATTGAACCTACAAAATGGCAGGGAACATTTTTATGTTTAGGATAATCTTTAACGTTCGTATCTACAAACTCCTGAAAGCCGGTTCTTAAAATATCCTGAATAAAGGGATGGTCTTTATGGCTGGCCATAAAGCGGCTAAAACCTGCTAAATAGATGTTAGGGAAAGGTTTTTGATATACATTGGTAATAATCTGTTCCTTTTCTGAAGGGAAAGATTTTTTAAATTCTGCCGCTAAGTTGGAGGGCATTTTATTGTATAAATAGCTTAAAAGTACTTTTTTCCCAAAGAAAGTACCAGAACCTTCATCGCCAAGCACATAACCTAAGCCGTGGTGGCCATCGTGGATTTTCTTTCCATCGAAATAACAGATATTCGATCCGGTACCTAAAATACAGTTTAAACCTTCAGCATTTCCGCAGGTCGCATATACCGAACCCAAAAGATCGTGGTCTACTGAAATAAAGGCATTACCAAAAACGGCCGACAAGCCATTTGAGACTACTTCATGTTTGTCGGGTGAAGAACAACCGGCTCCAAAGAAGTAGATTTCTTTTACCTCATCAGCATATTGTAATAAGGATTCATTTTTAGAAATCAGCTTGGTAATTTCTTGCTCACTTAAGAAATAAGGGTTTATTCCAGGAGTGCTAAACTTAATGGTCTCGCCATTATGATAGCCCATCCAATCGGTTTTTGATGAGCCACTATCTGCAACAAGTATCATGGGACTAAATATAAAATATCATGGGTTTAAATATAAAGATTAATTAGATAAATTTATATTTCCACTGATTTCTTTCAGTGTAGTTTCGGCTATTTTAGCTTGATATTGCATTTCAATGAAACGGTTTTTGGCATCAATAGCATTACGCTGTGCTTCTCTTAATTCTAAAGGCGCAATACTGCCTAAACGGTATTTTGCCAGGGTAATATCTAAGTTTTCTTTTGCAATATCTACATTTCGTTGTTCTAACTTAATCAAATCGAGATAAGTGCTATAATTTTCATATGCGGTAAGCAACTGCGAATTTACATCGAGTTTGGTTTTGTTTAAGGTTAAGGCCGAATTATCGATCTCAATCTTCGCATTACGTTCTTGCTGGCGCTGTAAAAAACCATTAAATAAATTTATACTCGCAGTAACGCCATAGGTAAATCCATTTGCAGCAAATTTTTGGTTAAAGCCAGTAGGGCTGGTACTGTTTGCCCGGCTATAACCAGAGTTTAGGCTAACGGATGGATAACGTGCGCCACGGATAGATTTTAGATTTAACGAGGCAATACGCTGATTAATAAAAGCATTCTGCACATTCGGATTCTGTTGTTCGGCCATCTCGGCCATTTTGCTAAATAAAATGCCTTTATCTACATCAATATTATTTGCAACAGAAAAGGAGGTGCCAATATCTCTAACCATTAATTGATTTAAACGGACTTTAGCTACCTGTAGGGCATTTTTGGTTTGCAGGTAATTTGAGGTATCGGTATTATAATCAACCTGTGCGGTTAATACATCCAGTTTTGAACCACGGCCAAGCTGTAATTTTGTTTTGGCAATACTGGTACGTAATACCGAAACATCCATCGCACTATCTGCTGCTATCACCAATTGTTGCTGCCTTACAATATCATAATAGGCCGTAATTACATCTGCAACAGTAGTTAAAATGGTTAAGCGGGCGTTTAACTCGCCCTGCTTTTGCAATTCTTTTAAGCGATCGTAATTGGCGAACATGCTAAAACCATCAAAAATAGTCCAGTTTAAATCGGCACCATAACTGTTATTGGTACTTTTTGCGCCTGTAATTACCCGGTCAGGGCCAGTGGCAGGCGTTTGCCTGGTGTTCTGGATACTTCCGCCATTGGTATAACTTCCGGTTAAGTTAGGTAACATACCCGCATTGCCGATATTGGCATTGTTCTTTGCTATATCGATCTGGTTTTTACTGATTTTGATGTCGTAATTGTTCTGTAAAGCAATGGTAATGGCTTCCTGCAAGCTCAGCTGTTCTTGTGCAAAACCCGAAAGGGATAAGCTTAACAGTAGGATAAATATTTTTAATTTCTTGCTCATCTTATTCTTCTGTATGTAAAGCTTCTTGTTCAAAACGATGGGCTTCTTTTAATTCTTTATTCGGTTTGTATGGTTTAGCCCAGTAAGAGTAAATGGCTGGTATTACAAATAAGGTTAAAACCAATGAGAATAACGTACCACCAACAATTACGGTTCCCATACTCATTCTGCTTTTTGCCGCGGCACCTAAAGCCAGTGCAATGGGTAGTGCGCCAATGGCAATGGCCAAACTGGTCATTAAAATCGGGCGCAAGCGCGAAACAGCCGCTTCGCGTATGGCTTCGGGGATTGGAATGCCTTTTTCTTTTAGCTGGTTGGCAAATTCAACAATTAAAATACCATTTTTAGTTACCAGACCAATAAGCATGATGGTACCAATCTGGCTGAAGATATTCCAGCTTTGACCGCATAACCAAAGCGATAAAAACGCACCTGCAACGGCCATCGGTACAGTTAAAATGATAATGATCGGGTCTTTAAAACTCTCAAACTGCGCCGAAAGAATTAAATAAACCAACAGAAGGGCCAGGCCGAACGCAAAGAAGGTATTTGAAGAACTTTCTTTAAAATCACGCGATTCTCCACTTAAATCAGTAGAGAAAGTTTCATCCAACACTTTTTTAGAAATGGCATCCATGGCATCTATACCTTCACCAATGCTTTTACCAGGTGCTAAACCTGCCGAAACAGTTGCCGCGATAAAACGGTTGTTCCTGTAGAGCTGTGGCGGACTACTTTCTTCTTTCGCCGTAACTACGTTATCGAGCTGAACCAATTCGCCCTTATCATTACGCACATAAACCGAACTCAAATCTAGTGGGTCTTTCCGGTCGCCGCGATCGAACTGACCAATTACCTGGTATTGTTTTCCATTCATGAAGAAATACGAAAACCTTTGACCGCTTAAACCTAAATTTAAGGTTTGGGCAATAGCAGATATAGAAACACCTAAGTTTTTTGCCTTATCTCTGTCGATGGTTAAGTTGATTTCAGGTTTATTAAATTTCAGGTTGACATCCGAAACGGTGAATGTTGGATCTTTCGATACCGCATCCATAAACAAAGGGATTTTCTCTCTTAGTTTTTCGAAATTTTGTGCCTGGATGATATAACTGATGGGCAAACCACCTCGACGGCCAACGGAAATAGTGGGCTGTTGATTCACAATGGTTTTACCTTCTGTATATTTCTTTGTGACGCGGGTAAGCATATCCGCAATGTCTTTTTGCGAACGTTTACGATCTTCAGGATCTACCAGGCCCATTCTTACAAAACCCGAGTTTACCGAGCCTGATCCACCAAAACCTGGTGAGGTAATGGTAATGTTTACATTTTTTTCGGGCACAGAATCAAGAACCAGTTGGTTCAGTTTCATAATAAACTGATCGGTATAGGTAAATGATGCACCTTCAGGCGTAGTTGCATTAATGTTTATCGCACTTCGATCATCATAAGGAGCGGTTTCTTTTGGTAAAATCTTCCAGAATAAGAAAATTAAACCCATACACACCAAAATAATCGGAACGGAAAGCCACCTTTTATCCAAAAACTTATTCAGGTTCGATTCGTAGGCATCATTTAACTTCACAAAATAGGGCTCTGTCCAGTTGTAAAATCTGGATGGTTTATGTCCACCTTTTTTCATCAGGTAGGCATTTAACATCGGCGTTAAGGTTAGTGATACAAAGGCGGAAACCAGTACCGCTGCACCGATTACCACACCGAATTCCCTAAATAAGCGGCCAACAAATCCCTGTAAGAAAATTACCGGTAAGAATACGGCTGCAAGAGTAATGGAAATCGAAATTACAGCAAAAAAGATTTCATTTGACCCTTTAATGGCTGCCTCGAATGGCGACATACCTTCTTCAACCTTTTTAAAGATATTTTCGGTAACCACAATACCATCATCTACCACCAATCCCGTAGCCAGTACAATAGCCAGTAAGCTCAACACGTTAATGGAGAAGCCAAAGGCATACATAATAAAGAAAGTGAAAACCAGCGATACCGGGATATCGATTAATGGTCTGAAAGCGATTGCCCAATCCCTAAAGAAAAGGTAAATAATCAAAATTACCAGTACCAGCGATAAACCAATGGTTTCTGCCACTTCGGTTACCGAACGTTTGATGAAAAGTGTATTATCTAATGCAACCTTCAGTTTAATGTCTTTTGGGATATCGGCTTTTAACTTATCGAAACGATTGTAAAACTCTTTACTGATATCGAGATAATTGGCGCCCGGCTGAGGGATAATGGCAATGGCCACCATCGGCCGGCCCGATTCGCGTAGAACGGTTTCTTCATTTTCTGGCCCTAAAACGGCATAACCTACATCTTTTAATTTAACTACCTGATTGCTGTCGGCTTTTAAGATTAAGTTGTTAAACTGACTTTCGTTGGTTAGTTTTCCTAAGGTTTTAACGGTGAGTTCAGTAGTCGCTCCGGTAATTTTTCCTGATGGAAGCTCTACGTTTTCATTGTCTAAGGCAGTAACAATATCCTGCGAAGTTAAACCGTAAGCGCTCAGTTTATTCGGATCCATCCAGATGCGCATGGCATATTTTCTTTGCCCCTGGATTTGGACGCTACTTACGCCCGGAATGGTTTGGATACGGTCGGCAATTACATTTTCGGCGAAATCGCTTAATTCCAGTGTATTGCGTTTGTCACTCTGGATGGTCATCGATAAAATCGGATCAGAGTTGGCATCAGCCTTACTAACAACGGGTAAACCGTCGATATCTTTAGGTAAAGTTCTGGCGGCCTGCGATACTTTATCACGCACATCGTTTGCGGCCTCTTCGATATTTTTATCGAGGTTAAACTCGATGGTGATGTTACTTGTTCCCTGATTACTTGATGAAGAAATATTCCTGATCCCATCAATAGAGTTGATCGATTTTTCTAAAGGTTCGGTAATCTGCGATTCAATAATATCGGAGTTGGCCCCCGGATAAGAGGTTCTTACTGAAACGACGGTTGGATCAATAGATGGATACTCGCGAACACCCAAAAAGGTATAACCGATTATCCCGAATAAGACAATCAGTAAGTTCATCACAATAGCCAGAACCGGCCGTTTTATACTCGTGGTGGAGATACTCATAATTATTGTTTAACCAAATGAACTTTTACTGGAGCATCTTTTTTTAAGGCCATCGATCCGGTGGTTAACACCGTGTCGCCGGCTTTTAATCCCGAAGTAATTACAATGTTTTCATCGGTGCGTGTACCCGCCTCCACTTTAACTTCCTGTGCTTTTCCGTCTTTCTGTATGTAAACAATTTTACCTTTCAACACGGGTATTACAGCTTCATTAGGAATTAGTATGGCGTTTTGTACCGTATTTAAAGCCAGTTTAATTTTGGCAAAAGAGCCTGGTAGTAGGGCATTATCTGCATTAGGCGCTAAAGCCCGAATTTGTAATGTTCGGGTTGCGGCATTAATCCCGGGTTCTATGGCATAAACTTTTCCTTTATTTTCTTTAGATGAACCATCAGTAGTGAATATGATTTCTGAATTCATTTTAATCTGCCCTGCATATTTCTCCGGAACGGAAAAAGTAACTTTAACCGGATTGGTGCTGACCAGGTTGGCAATTACCGTTGCGGGTGTTAAATAGGTTCCAGCAGAAATGCTACGCAAACCCACTCTACCTGTAAAAGGTGCACGGATAGTGGTTTTTGCCAGTTGTGCCCTGATTAATTGTGCTTGTGCCTGTAGCGATTTTAAATCTGCTAAAGCGGTATCGTATTCTTCCTGGCTAATTGCCCCTTTCGCCAAAAGCTGTTTTGCACGGTTTTCATTAGTTCCCGAAAGTTTTTGCTTGGTTAGGGCATCCTGTAATTGTGCCTGTATATCTCTGTCGTTTACTTTTACCAGTACACTTCCTTTCGATACTGTTGTACCTTCCTGAAAGTAAATTCCGGTTACGAGGCCCGAAACTTCACTTTTTAATACAACCGATTCGTTTGCATCAATAGCACCGGTTACCTCTAAATCATTATCAAACGATACCGGTTTTACCACAATTCCATCAACTACCAATGGTGCAGAAGAGCCTCCTTTACCGCCTTCTTTGCCTTTTCCTGCCCCTGCAGATGCGCCGCCTTTCCCTTCGAGTTTTTTATTTGCATTAATTCTGTAATAGACTAAATAAGCTAAGCCTATAGCTAAAACAGCATAGATGATATACCTTTTCTTCATGTTTTTTATTTGTGTTGTGCGTATTCCAACATTAAAATGAAATTAATGTTTAGAATTAGAGCGTAAAAATATTCAAATAGTTTAGTCCTAAATTTGTTGTATTAAGGATGTTACCGATTTTAGCCCGAAGTCTGGAGTCGGAAGTCTAAAGTCTGGATGCAAAATAACAAGTCTAAACCAATTATTATCGCTACAATAATCAACAAATTGATGTTTGATAGGGCTCCAGTGCCTAAAGCGCGCTTTACTTCCCGCAAACTGCTAATCGCCAAACGCTGGACGACCGAAACAACTATTTTACACCACATTTAGCTATTTTGTTCCAAAACCCCATCAATAAATCTAAATTTGCAACAAAACACAGTCAATATCAATATGTTTAACAAAAAATCAATTTTAAGTTTAGTTTTACTACTAACGTGTATTATGGCAGCGAAGGCGCGGGTAAAAATAGGCTTTGAGGTTTCTTTTAAAGAGCCACAGGCACACTATGCTGAAGTTCAGATGAATATTTCTGGCTTGGCAAAAGATTATGTAGATGTAAAAATGCCCGTTTGGACACCAGGTTCTTATTTGGTTCGCGAGTTTGAAAAAAGTGTAGAAGAATTTAAGGCTTCTGCAGGGGGTAAAGCTGTAAAAGTCGAAAAAGTAAGAAAAAACACCTGGAGAATTTTTTCAGCGAAGGCTGCCAATATCCAGATCAGTTACCGTGTTTATGCATTTGAAATTTCTGTGCGTACCCCTTTTATCGACGAATCTCACGCTTTCTTATCTCCAACAGGGATTTTTATGCATCCTGATGGTATGATCAAATCGCCAAGTACGGTAAAAATTGTTCCTTTTAATACCTGGAGTAAAGTTTCTACTGGTTTAACTCCTGTTGCGGGTGAGCAGTTTACCTATAAAGCTACTGATTTTGATATTCTTTACGATAGCCCTATTGAAGTGGGTAATCAGGATATTTTCGAATTTACAGCTGCTGGCGTTCGCCACGAAGTAGCCATGTACGGCGGTGGTAATTACGATAAAGAGAAACTAAAAGTAGATATGGCTAAAATTGTAGAAAAAGAAACTGCAGTTTATGGCGAAAACCCTAATAAATACTACCTTTTCATTGTTCATAATTTCTTAAAAGGTGGTGGCGGTTTAGAGCACTTAAACTCTACCACTTTAGGCGCGACCAGAAATGCTTACAATACGGCCGAAGGTTATAAAGGCTTTTTAGGTCTGGTTGCCCACGAGTACCATCACCTTTGGAATGTTAAGCGTCTACGTCCGGTAGCGTTAGGCCCTTTTGATTATGATAACGAAAATTACACGACCAACCTTTGGGTAGCTGAAGGATTTACCTCGTATTACGAAAATAAATACTTACACAGAGCTGGTTTTACTGATGTAAATGAATTTTTGAAAGATTTGGCAAGTGGTATAGGTACGGTGTTAAATACACCTGGCGCTAAATACCAGTCGGCTGCTTCATCCAGTTATGATGCGTGGATTATCGGTTACCGTCCGAATGAAAACTCAAAAAACAATTCCATCTCTTACTACAATAAAGGAGAAGTGATCGGTATTTTAATGGATCTCGAAATCATTAATGCCACTAAAGGTGCCAAAAGTTTGGATGATGTAATGAAAGCCATGTATTTGCAATGCAAAACTTTAAAACGTGGTTATACAGATGCAGAATTTAAAGCCATGGTTGAAAAAATCTCCGGAATAAGTTTTACCAGTTTTTGGGCAAAATATGTTAACGGGGTAGATGATGTAGAATATGTAAAATACCTGGGTTATGCAGGGGTTGATGTCTCTACAGAAAATGCAACGCCTGGTAAACCAGTTACTGGTGCAGCTGTTCAATTGGCTACTAAAGGTTTAGAAGTAACCTCGGTTACCAGAAACACGGCAGCATGGATAAGTGGCTTAAATGTAAACGATATTATTATCGAGATTGGTGGCTCCTCATTGAGCGATGTGTTGAAAAATGTGAAATTAAAGGAGCCAAAATTTTCCTTAGATATTTTACCCATCATTACGGATAAAAAAACAGGCGATCTGTTAACGGTTAAAGTAATCCGCGATGGACTTGAAAAGGAAATTTCTTTAAGCTTAAAAGAAAATCCAAGTGTACGCTTAAAAGCAACTGTAAATGAAAATGCAACACCAGCGCAAAAAGCAGTGTTAAAAAAATGGACAGGAATTTAGTCAGTTTGCAGTTAAAAGTTTTCAATTTGCAGTTAACTTAAAAACCCATAAAAAATCCCGTAAGATTAATTTCTTACGGGATTTTTTATGGGTTTTAATTTACGCTTCTCGCTCAGCGCCATGCGCTTTGCCTAGAAGGTATATCTAAAACCTAAGCCGAATCTTCCAGCGTTAAAATCGCTATCGTTATCGCCTATGTAAAGTCTTGGTCTCCAGTCTAAAGCTAATGCCAATGGTGCGCCAGAGAATTTATAATCTAAACCAACCATCGGAACCAGATAAAAACTAGAACCTCCGTCATACAATTGAATAGACGGACCACCACCTAAATACCAGTCTAAACCTTTAGCACCTGGGATAGATGAATTGTATTGAAGAAAACCCTGGATAATAGTCGAGTTTCCACCAAATAAAACTTCACCTTGAAGTGCAGCTTTAGGACTGAAATGATGCCTAACTGAGGGGCCAACCAATGTAGCGCCATCTCCAAAGTCGATACCTAAACCAAGTCCGGTTTTATAGTTTTGGGCTTTAACGTTTGTTGTAGTAAGGGCAAACAATGCAATGCATCCTAAAATTGTAAATAACTTTTTCATAATTTAAATGTTTTGTAAATAATTATCAGCCTAACAACTTTAATGCCGTTTCTGTTTTTTGGGTAAAAATCCATCAGGATAAAAAACAATGCTTGCATAGTAATTTTGTAATCACTAAGTTTATTTAAATATTTTTTAGAAAAAGTAAATACAGCGTTTTATCAACTACGAGGTATTATTTTTATTAAAAAGGCATATAGATGTTAATCTTTATGTTTGATTTTTTAACTTAACCAAATAATATACAATTCATATGGCGGCAGAAATTAAACGGGTTTTTGATCTTTTGAAATATAGCCTCGAAAATCCTAAGCAAGAATTCATCAGCGGAAAAATTAATGGAAAATGGATAAATTATAGTACAGCCGATTTTTGTACTGCTGTAGATAACCTAAGTCGCGGATTAATTAAACAAGGTATTGGCAAAGGGGGCAGGGTTGCTGTGATGTCGCATAACCGACCGGAGTGGAACATTGCCGATTTTGCAGCCAACCAGATTGGTGCCTATCAAATTCCCTTATACCCAACTTTGGCCGAGCACGACATTCAGTTTATCTTAAAAGACGCAGAAATCGCCATTATTTTTGTAGCCGATGAAGATTTGTATAAAAAAATTAAGCCTTGTGCCGATGCCATAAACCCAGCTATCAAAATTTATAGTTTTAATGAAATTAAAGAAGCCGAAAACTGGAATACGCTGATTGAACTGGGCAAAGCAAGCACAGATATTGATTTGGAAGAATACCGCGCTAAAGTTGCACCCGAAGATGTATTAACCCTGATTTACACATCGGGCACAACGGGTACACCAAAAGGTGTAATGTTAACGCATCATAACCTGGTTGCAAATTTTGTTAACTCGGCTGTGGTGATACCCGAAGGTGTAAAAAAAGGGTTAAGCTTTTTGCCACTTTCGCATATTTTCGAGCGGATGATCATTTATTTATACCTGTTTAATTATACCGGAATTTATTATGCCGAAAGTATGGAAACCATTGTAGCCGATATTCAGCATGTAAAACCCAATGTATTTTCTACCGTTCCAAGACTTCTTGAAAAAGTGTACGATAAGATCATGGAAAAAGGGAAAGCATTAACAGGCATTAAAAAAGGGATTTTCTTCTGGTCGGTAGCTTTGGCCGAAAAATACACAATTGATGCGGGTGCGTGGTATAACTTTCAACTGGGGATTGCCCGTAAACTGGTTTTCAAAAAGTGGCAGGAAGCTTTAGGCGGTGAAATCGTCGTGATTGTATCGGGTGGAGCGGCCTTAAATCCGCGTTTGGCCAGGATCTTTTGGGCAGCGGGTATGCCTGTTTTTGAGGGGTATGGATTAACTGAAACCTCGCCGGTAATTACCGTTAATCATTTCGGTGGAACCATGTTCGGTACCGTTGGTGAAGTAATTAAAGGTGTGGAAGTTAAAATAGCAGCAGATGGCGAAGTATTAACCCGCGGACACCAGGTAATGAAAGGTTATTACAACCGACCTGATTTAACCGATGAGGCAGTAGATAAAGAGGGATGGTTCCATACCGGGGATATAGGAGAACTGGTTGATGGTCGCTTTTTAAAAATTACCGACCGTAAAAAAGAGATGTTTAAAACAGCTGGTGGTAAATACGTTGCCCCGCAAATGCTGGAAAACAAATATAAGGAATCGATTTTTATCGAACAGATTATGGTTTTGGGTGAAAATAGAAAATTTCCATCTGCCTTGATCGTTCCGAATTTCGAAACCCTAAAAACATGGGCAGGAAGAAAAGGCATTACTTTTACTTCGAACGAAGAGATGATTAAAAACGAACAGGTACTCACTAAATATAATGAGGTTATCGAAGCAGCAAATGGAGGTTTTGGTAAATGGGAGCAGGTAAAAAGATTTGCCTTGTTGCCTAAAGAGTGGAGTATTGATGGTGGCGAACTTACACCGAAATTAAGTTTGAAGCGAAAAGTAATTACCGAGAAAAATAATGCGGTAATCGAAAAAATATATAAAGATGCAGAAGGTTATAAGCAATAAGAAGCGGATTAAATTTCCTGATTTTAAATGCACTACATCTTTATTGGTGGCATACTAATTAATATTAATCAGAGGCGGGTGTCTTCACCCGCCTTTTTCAATGAGTAAAAAAATAATTCATTTTTAAACAGTTTCTAAAATATCTTCAATATTTGTGTTTCAGCTTAAAACACTATGAAAAAAATAACCCTCTTCATTTTATTGTTTACTGCGGCAATAAATTCTTTTGCACAAGAAGCGAAACTTAGTATCAAAAATTTACGTGCTAAAAATAATACGGTAATTATCCAAATCCCTGTAGATGATACATGGTTTTATCCAGCCAAAAAAGAGCTTAAATTTGGCGATGATAGCACGGTAAACTATGCTTTAAAGATTAATAAACTGGCCTGGTTAAGAATTAACAATAATACCGTATTGATAGAGCCAGGTACTACACATTTAGTTTTTGATAAGGGGCTTTTGGTGCAGAGCGATAAAAATAAGGAAGGAATGTTGCTTTTTAATAAAAGGAATGTGGAGTTTTATCAATACAGGGCTAGAAATTATTATAAAAAGGATAGCACTGCAGCCGGTTTGTATCAATTGCTCGAAAATGATCAGAATGAAGCACTAAAACCTTATACAGAACTGTTCTCGAAACACAAGATTTCGGCAAACTTTTATAACGAAATAAAAAGATACTTTTCAACCGAACAGATCATTTTGCAAGCCGCCATCCCCATGGTCGTTTTTAGTGCAAAGCAAAAGATAAATAACGATTTGGATAAAATGTGGGCAGATGCCTATAAAAAGTATTCCATGAACAATCTTAGGGATGCTTTTTACCCGGATTTTTATTACCATGCCAAATATTACGTAAGTACTTACCTCAATTATTATCTCCCGCTAAAAAACGGAACGCAATTGCCTAAAAGAGATGAGGATATTTGGCTTAAGAGTATATATAAAACCTTCGAAGATAATTATACAGGCAAAATGAAAGAATTTTTGCTGGCTACTTTTCTATATGAGGAAATGTTACAGACCAGGTATCAGAAAGTATTGGTCGATTTGTTCGATTCATTTAAAGCCAGTTATCCTAAAAGTAATTTTGCGCCATATTTGCAACCAACGGTCAATGAAATTATAACCTACCATAATAAGGTAAAAAACGATTTTGAACCCGGGCAAAAAATGTTGGCCAACTACGATAAATTTAACACCCTGGATAGTTTAATTGGCCAATTTAAAGACAAAACGGTATTTGTTGATATTTGGGCAACCTGGTGTGGGCCATGTAAACAAGAATTTGAATATAGTAAAGACCTGGAGCAATTTCTCAAAGCAAAACAGGTTGAGATGCTTTTTATCTCCATAGATAAAGATGATGCAGCGCAGCAATGGAAAGAGATGATAAAATATTTTAAACTTTCTGGCAATCATGTTCGGACTAATCAAGCCTTGAGAAAAGATTTGAGTGATAAATTAGGAAAGGACGGGAGTTATGGAATACCGCGTTATTTAATCATTAAAAACGGTAAATTAGTTGTTGCCGATGCTTTAAGGCCAAGTGATAAAGAAAAATTATATGCGCAGATTAGTAAATATTTATAATCCTTAGAAACAAGTATTTTCTATCTGAAAATTAAGCTTAAAAGAAAAGTAATTACCGGGAAAAAATAATGCGGTAATCGAAAAAAATATATAAAGATGCAGAAAACTATAAGGCCCCTCAATAATATTAAAAAATCGTTAATATACCTCAGTGTGGTGGTGTTATTAACTGGTTGCGTAACTGGTCAGCTGGGTAAAAATAACAGTGGCGAATATAAAAATGGAATGGTGGTTTCTGCCCATCCGGAAGCATCGCAGGTGGGTATAGCTATTTTAAAAAAAGGTGGGAATGCCGTTGATGCGGCCGTTGCAGTTCAGTTTGCACTTGCCGTGGTTTATCCAAACGCGGGAAATATTGGTGGGGGTGGTTTTATGGTATACCGCGGGGCAAACGGAGAAATAAATGCCTTAGATTTTAGAGAAAAGGCAGCTGCGGCAGCCAGCAGAGATATGTACCTCGATTCATCGGGGAATCCGATTGTGGATAAAAGCCTTTACGGCCATTTAGCGGCAGGCGTACCAGGATCAGTAGATGGAATGGTAGAGGCACACAAAAAATATGGAAAGCTTTCCTGGGCGCAGGTATTAGAACCAGCGATAAATTTGGCTCAAAATGGTTTCAAAATTACCAAGCGACAAGCTGGTGAATTGAATGGTTTGCATAGAAAGTTTATGGATTTTAATCCGGATGGAACGGCCTTCGTAAATTTAGAAAGTACCTGGCAGGAAAATGACCTTTTGGTTCAAAAAGAACTGGCCAATACCCTAAAACTCATCCAGGAAAAAGGCAGGGCCGGTTTTTATGAAGGTGCTGTGGCCGATTCGGTTGTGGCCGAAATGAAGCGTGGCAAAGGACTTATTACCAAAGAAGATTTAAAAAACTATCACGCAACCTGGCGCAAACCAATAACGGGTAATTACAGAGGTTACAAAATTATTACCATGCCGCCAACTTCGAGTGGGGGTATTGCGCTGATTCAATTGCTACAAAGTGTAGAAAATTTTCCCCTAAAAAAGTGGGGTCATAATGCAGATTCCACAGTTCAGGTTATTGTAGAAGCCGAAAGAAGGGTATATGCCGACCGGGCAACACATTTAGGCGACCCAGATTTTTATGCGGTTCCACAGCAGCAAATGTTAAGTGCCGAATATAATAAAAACCGCATGGCAAACTTTAGCTGGGCAGCAGCAACGCCAAGCAGTGCTGTTTTGGCTGGGGAGATTAAAGGTGCAGAGCACGAAGAAACGACACATTTCTCTATTGTAGACCGAGATGGAAATGCCGTTTCGATCACCACGACCTTAAATGGCTCTTACGGTTCGTTAGTGGCGGTAAAAGGCGCTGGATTTCTATTAAATAACGAAATGGACGACTTTTCTGTTAAACCCGGAGCGCCTAATATGTATGGCTTAGTTGGTGGCGAAGCCAATGCAATTGCCCCAAATAAACGCATGTTAAGCTCTATGACACCGAGTGTTGTAGAGAAAGACGGGAAATTATTTATGGTGGTAGGTACACCAGGCGGTTCAACCATCATCACATCTGTGTTTCAAACCATTATAAATGTCATCGATTTTGATATGTCTATGCAGTCGGCTGTAGCGGCTAAAAAGTTTCATCACCAATGGTTACCAGATGAGGTGTATGTAGAAAAAGATGCTATCGATAGTTTGTCAGTAGAAAAATTAAAAGCAAAAGGCTATAAAATTGTCCCTAGAGGTCCGATTGGCAGGGTTGATGCCATCTTAAAAACCAAATGGGGCAATTATCAGGGTGGTGCCGACCCGAGGGGAGATGATAAGGCCATCGGCTGGTAGCAATTTCTCACATCTATTTTTTATCTTAGCATTGGTCAATTTTTTGCAAGTCAAATAGTTGCTGATTTAAAGTTTAAAGAGATGAGGAAGCGCATATTTAACATTGTTCAAAACTATGCCGATTTGCCTGAGGTAGATTCGTCGATCTCTTTTGGCCCTTTTATCAAATACCTGAAACGGAAAATTGAGGAAGAGCAGACGGTAAAGTCCGTCCTTTATAGCAATGCCCTGAAAGAATTTAAAAAACAGGGGGTTGATGATCAGGTGATCGCTCTTGAAGATATTGATCAACATGAACTGTTACTGGAACACATGTATGCCTGTCTTTCACCGGCACTTTTAACAGAAGACCATCAAGCCTGGGGGCTTTGTGCACCCATGCAGCCCATTACTTTTTATGGAACAGAGCTGATGTACGAATTGCTCGAACACCAGAAGAAAGACCAAAACAGTTTTGCGGGATCAAAAACACTCGAACAGCATCAACATGATCGGCTGCATTACATCTATTCCTTCATCTTTGGCGAGCTCTACGCATTCCATTCGCCGATAAAGGAAAAATACCATTCGGCTATCAACGCTGATACCGGTTTGCCAGGTTATTTTCATATTGGCCTGAATGCCAGTTTTATTGAAGTTAAGGCCAAACAACCTTTGCCCGATCTCAGCTACCGTGAACTGCAACAATATTTGAGTGAAGAAGCTGGATTGGATAAATTGCAACAAGTTTTGCCTTTAGACCTTTTTGAGCTTAGAGGCATTTCTGTGCTTACCATTTCAGATGTTACGGCCAAACAGGCTGTAGAAAATATTAAAAGTGTAAGGTTGAGTCGTGTGCCCGGCAGCGAAAGCGTTGCTTACGGAGAAGTGATACAATCGCTTAAAGTACTGGTGCAAAATGCCAATATTCAATTCGATCTTTTCCCTTTCGTTAGAGTAAACAACAAAATGGTTTATGGGTGGGTAAAAGGAGGGAGTGGTTTGTTGTTTTCGGTATGGGGTGAGGAAACTTTAAGTCCTGAAGCTTTTCGACAGATTGCCGAAGGTTATGCTGCAAATCCGAATTCTTTTTACTCACCCGATATTTGGGCAGAAAGCAAAGAGATGTTTCCCTGGTTAGACAGGTTTAGAGAACTGAATGTAAAATCGATGGCGCTCATCCCCGTATTTCACAACCAGATTCTGGTAGGGGTATTGGGTATGCATACCTGGGTGGGAGAAACTTTCGATGAAAAGAAAATTACCTTATTGGACCCCGTTTTAGCACCTATTGCCCAACTCTTACAGGTTTATATAGACGAGTTTAACCTCGAGATTGAAAACATCATCAAAGAAAAATATACCTCTATCCAGCCAGCTGTGCAGTGGAAGTTTAATGAAGCGGCCTGGCATCACCTCTACAATAAGAAAAAGAACTTGCCCCAGCATAATGAGGATATTAGTTTTGCAGACGTTTACCCTTTTTATGGTGCAATAGATATTAGAAATTCTACGACCGAACGCAATGCAGCCAGTAAAGCCGATCTGAGCCTGCACCTCAGTCTGTTTCGTGAAACGCTCGATCAGCTGAGCAAAACTTACAGCGATGCTTTGCTGGTCGAAATCATTTTTAACTGCAATAAGTGGAGTGATATTTTGCAGGGCGATGAGCTGAATACAACCGATGAGAACAGCCTCAACATTTTCCTTAAAGAAGAAACCAGCGATTACCTTAAGCTCATTTCCCAGTCGCACCCAGATACCCAAAAGGTAATCGGTAAATATCTTGATCGCATTTCTGCGCCTCATGGTGAGGTATACAAACACCGCCATGCTTTGGAAACATCCATGCAGCTGATCAATACGGCCATTAACAATTATTTTGAAACCGAACGCGAAAAATTGCAAGATTCTTATCCCTGCTATTTCGAAAAGTTCAGGACAGATGGGGTTGAATACGACATTTATATCGGGCAGTCAATTGCGCCCGATAGGATTTTTAATCATTTCCACCTTAAAAACCTAAGGTTATGGCAACTATCATCAATGGCTGAGATTGCCAGAATGGTGCAACTGCTCCAGCCCGATATGCCCGTTAAACTGACCACCACGCAACTCATCTTTATTCATAATCATCCTATAGACATTAGTTTTAGGATCGACGAGCGGAAGTTTGATGTAGAAGGTGCTTACAACATCAGGTATCAGATGATCAAAAAAAGGATTGACAAGATACTCATTCGCAATTCGCAGGAACGCCTTACCCAGCCCGATAAGCTGGCATTGATTTATTTCAACAAGAGAGATATTGAAGATTACCTGCCTTTTGTAAAATACCTGCAGGAAACCGGGGTATTGAAGCCCGAAACGGAAGATCTTGATCTGGAAGATTTACAGGGACTAAGCGGATTAAAGGCATTGCGCCTAACTATTTTATAAATTTCAGTTGTGGGCATCCAGTTAACAAATTGCCGAACATTGTAGCAGTTCCCGATTTGGCTTATAACGATATCGCGGCTTCTTGAAAAGCAAAGACCATATTTCATTTGATGGTTAGTCCCGCTTTCTGCTAAAGGCTTAAGTAAACTAGCCCAGATTGAAGCGACATCCTTTTTTGCCTGCCAAAGGCAAAAAAGATACAGCGAAAAGCTGGACTGACCTGAATTTTAGCACAGACACTGCGCTTCAAAAAAATAATGAATAGGTAATGATAACGCGCATTGGCACTTTCGCCAGCAGACTGTGAAAGCCTGTTGGTGGGGACACAACAAACGAATAAGTTACACGCTCACCTTACAGCGAATAATCTCGTTTTACTTATATTGCGTCAGCTAATCAAAATTGCACCAATCGCCATGCCTAAACTATTCGCTCTGTTTTTGTTTTTAACAGTTTCCCTACAATTACAAGCTCAAACCAATGAAGCCAGTCTGGTCAGTCCGCTGATTAATCAATACCAGTCAGACGAGACCATGCTTAACCGTAAATATACGCTCAAACAATCTGAGGAGTACTTTACGCGGATGCAGCGCTTTTATACAGCCTGGCAAAAACAACTAAAAGCATTGCCCTTTAACAAACTAAGTGTAAATGAAAGGGTAGATTATATTTTACTTAAACGCGATATCCGATCAGACTCGGCAAATTTGCAACAGCACTATGTCGAGTTTAAAAGCAATATTTTTACTTTGCCTTTTGCCAAAGCAATATTGGATTTTGAGGCAAAACGAAGGATTGGCCAGCAACAAGATGGTAAAACCACACAAGCGCAATTCGAACAACTGAAAGAAGATATCGGGAAAACTTCAAAAGCTGTAGAAAACAAAGACCTGGCCGTTACACCAGTTCAGGCATCCTGGGCACAGCAAACCATTAATCAATACCTAACCGTATTTACCGAAGCCTATAAATTTTACGATGGTTACGATCCGCAGTTTACCAAAGCCACCAAAGCAGTTTATCCCAAAGTAGTAGAGGTATTAAAGGATTATGCCGCTGTATTGGGTAAAATAGCCAAACCATCAGATGCCAAAGATGATGGAAGTGGCATTATTGGCAATCCGATAGGGAGAACAGCATTGTTGAGTAGCCTAAAAGATGAGATGATTGCCTATACGCCTGAGCAGATTGAGGCCATTGCGATGAGGGAATTTGCCTGGTGTGACGCCGAAATGCTCAAAGCTTCGCAGCAAATGGGCTTTGGTAATGATTGGAAGAAAGCACTGGAAAAAGTGAAAACCGATTATCCTGAACTGGGAAAACAACCCGAACTGGTTTATGAACTGGCTAATGAAGCCATAAACTTTGTAGAGAAAAATAAACTCATCACTATTCCGACCCTGGCCAAAGAAGGCTGGCGCATGCGCATGTTAAGTCCGCAGGAACAATTGTTTGCGCCGTTTTTTCTCGGTGGAGAATCGGTATTAATTGCCTATCCGACCGAAGATATGAGTGAAGATGCCAAAATGATGACCCTGCGGGGCAACAGCCGGCACTTTTCAAGAGCCGTAGTTTTTCATGAACTTATTCCGGGACACAATCTTCAATATTTTATGCAAAGCCGCTACAAACCTTATCGTAAGGTATTTGGTACGCCTTTCTGGACGGAAGGATGGTCGTTGTACTGGGAGATGTTGCTGTGGGACCAGAATTTCGCGAAGTCTCCGGAAGATAAAATTGGAATGCTTTTTTGGCGCATGCACCGCTGTGCACGTATTATTTTTTCGATGAACTACCATTTGGGTAAATGGACACCTAAGCAGTGTATCGACTTTTTGGTAGATCGGGTAGGTTTTGAGCGTGCCAATGCAGAAGCCGAGGTACGTAGATCATTTACCGGGGGATACGGACCGTTATACCAGATTGGGTATATGTTAGGTGGATTACAGTTTAGGGCATTACATAAGGAACTGGTACAAAGTGGGAAAATGACCAATATCCAGTTTCATAATCGCATATTGCATGAAAATAATATGCCGGTCGAAATGGTAAGGGCCTTATTAACCAATCAGCAATTACCCGAAAATTTCAGTACCCAATGGAAATTTGCCGGCGATATTAAATAGTTTAACAAGTGGATATTGCCCTTAACAGCCATTTGGGAATTATCGACACGAAAACAGGACATTAAAGCTCGAAAGCGAACATTTTGATTTTAGATGACGTCTAAGCTTTAAGGAAATTAAAAGTGCCTGAAGCTCTTATGTTATAACGCACTTTTTAGTTCTTCCAGGTCTATGGCACAGGTGATAAGTGTTAAAAAGTTGATAAGTATTTTTACATGCCTGTATTTTTGGTATGGCTATTGTAATACAAGTGCAAACGCTTATTCAACGTTAATAGAAAATTTATGAAATTACAACTATTTAAATCACTACCGGTTGCACTTGCTGGTTTACTCATCGGATCAGCTGCTTCAGCTCAGGAAAGCCCTGCAACTTCGACAACAACATTTAGAACATGGTCTATCGGTGTAAACGCTGGTGTACTTACGCCATTATCGCCATTGGGTGGGAAAAATGATTTCAGTAATAACAAATCAAGTTTAGGTTATGGCCTATACATTAAAAAACAATTTACACCTTATTTCTCTCTTCGTTTAGATGGAGTTCGTGGTAAATTAAAAGGCGATAATACTGAACCTTATGAAAGTGGTTTGGTAAACAACTCACCGGTAAAAGCTTTCGATACGGAATTATCTTATTCAGGAAGTTTAAATGCTGTGGTAAACATGTTTAATATCGATATGTTTAAAAAAGAGAATACTTTGCAGCTTTATGCTTCTGCTGGTGCGGGTATTGCGGCTTACAAGCCCACTATTACTACGGCAGCTGGAACTTCGACACTTAATGGTGGCGATAACATCAACGAATTAATTATTCCGGTAGGTTTAGGTGCTAAATTTAAAATTTCTGATGCTGTGAATTTAGATTTAGGCTGGACAATCAACTTTGTTGATGGTGATAACCTTGATGGTTATTACAGAAACGGAAACGATAAATATAACTACGCTTATGCTGGTTTAGAGTTTGCTTTAGGTAGCGGAAAACAATTGGCTTTCCACAATCCGGTAGCTTTAACTTATGATGAAGCTTTAAAAGCAAAACAAACTGCTGAAGGTTTAAAATCTGATTTAAATGCTCAAAAAGCTGAAAATGCAAAACTACGTTCAGAAATGAGCGACATCTTAAAAGATACAGATGGTGATGGTGTTGCCGATAAATTAGATAAATGTCCTGATACTCCAGCAGGTACTGTGGTTGATGGTGCTGGTTGCCCGTTAAAAACTCCTGAAAAAGTAGTAGAAAAAGTAATCGTAACCGAAGAAGATCGTAAAGTTGTTAATGAAGCGATTAAAAACTTAGAGTTCGATTTAGGTAAAGCCACTATTCGTTCTAAATCTTATGCTTCACTAAACAGAGTTGCAGCATTGTTGATTCAGAAAAACTTCAGTTTAAAATTAGCTGGTCATACAGATAATACTGGTTCAAAAGAATTAAACTTGCGTTTATCAAAAGATAGAGCAGAATCGGTAAAAGCTTATTTAGTTTCTCAAGGTGCAAATGCATCACGTATTGAGGCTACAGGTTATGGCATGGGCCAACCAATTGCTACCAATAAAACAGCAGCTGGTCGTCAACAAAACCGTCGTGTAGAGTTTACACTTTACTAGTCTGTTTTTAACTAACATTAAAAAAGTCCCGATGCAAATCGGGACTTTTTTGTTTTAAAGATTTTATTTTATCGACGTAATTACTTTTTTAATCTCACTTAAATCATTCATTTCAAAATTAGGCGATTGAGGATAGAAGCGCTGATAAATGATTTTATCATCTTTGCTATCGTAAACACTGATGATTTTATCGTTAGAACGTTGCGTGTAAATTAAATACTTAACGTTGAATTCATTGCCCAATATTAAATTATCTAACTCCTTGTAGGTTACAAATTTGAGTTTGTAATTATAAGGTTCTGCTATTATCCCTGATGTTGGCAAAAGGGTCAATTTGGATGAAAATACCTGCTTAATATATTCAGGGAGGTAAAGCGTTTCTTTGGCTAATGCTGGTAAACGTACTTTATTGTAAAACTGAAAATCCAAATTACAATTCTCGTTTGCGAGCAATCCATCATTAATCTGTTTTAAATAACCGGTTAAAAATCCTGGCGACCAGTTGAGGAAATTCGACTTGTTGTAAAGGGTTGATATCAGGCTATTTCTGATGGTTCTTTTTGAACCGGTATAGCGGTCCTGGATTTCTATTTGAAGATTGGTCGCCCGATCAGCAAAAAGTGTAACTGTTGCAAGTACACTTTCTTCCTTTGATTTAGGTTTTTTAGATGGGCTAACCAGCTTTAATGCATAAACGACGTTTACATTTGTGGTACTATCCAGCTTATCGGCATATCCATCAAAATAGAAGAACGAATAGTTGGAAAGTGTATCATAACGGGCAAGCTCTTCGGGTTTAATAATTTTGTAAGGGGTAATGGTCCAGTTTTTTTTAATGGCCTGATCAAATTTTTCCAGCTCCGCATAATCAGCATACTGTAAAGTAAACAAGGTTGTTGTTTTTTTAAAGGCAGCTAATTTTTCACTGTTTAACAGGTTTTCACCGAAATAAGAGACCTGACTTTTACCAACTACAGCCCATAAAATAAACAGGCTGAAGAGGAGGATGCTCTTTGCTTTCAACATCATAGACATTTTCATTTTGTGTGCATCTATAATAGGAAAATTTTGACAATTATTTTCAATTTTCTACTTGCATTAACAAAATACATTCGCTAGCTTTGTTATGCAAGCATAATAAATTAACAAAATGAAACAACAACAAACCATAGATTACCACGTTAAGTTTGCCTGGCAAAATATGTTTAATAAGTACAATCAAATGGCATCCAGCTTTGGGATTACCCAGGCTATTGGCTACATGCTTATTAATATAGACGACGTAGAGGGCACAGCCGTTTCAAATTTAGCTGGCTTGCTTGGGGTTAAAGCAACTAGTTTATCCCGCATGTTAAACAATATGGAAGAGGCCAATCTCATTTATCGTGAAACATCTGCAGGCGATAAACGTTCGGTAAAGGTTTTTCTGACCGATTTTGGTAAAGAGAAAAAACAACTGGCCAAAGGTGTTGTTCGAAAATTTAATGAATATCTCGATGAGCATTTCTCTAAAAAGGAGAAGGAGACTTTTATTAATCTGTTGATCAAACTAAATGATATCACAGTAGCCTATACTGTTGATTAACGAATATAATAATCAAATCTGTTTGGTAGGTTGCTACATAAAATGGTGCTATCAAACTAATGAAAAGCAAATAGATAATGAAACGAAGCATTAATAAAGTTGCAGTTTTAGGTTCGGGTATTATGGGGTCCCGTATTGCATGCCACTTCGCCAATATTGGGGTAGAGGTTTTGTTGTTGGATATCGCCCCTAAAGAGCTAAGTCCCGAAGAGCAGGCAAAAGGCTTAACACTGGATAACCCGGCTGTAAAAAACCGGATTGTAAATACAGCCTTGCAAACGGCTGTAAAAACAAATCCATCGCCAGTTTATACCAAAAAAGCATTAAATAAGATCAAAACTGGGAATTTCGCTGATGACATGTCGAAAATTGCCGGTTACGATTGGGTAATTGAGGTTGTAGTCGAAAATCTTGATATCAAGAAAAAAGTTTTCGAGCAGGTAGAACAGTTCCGCAAGCCAGGTACATTAATTACCTCGAACACTTCCGGTATTCCGATCCATTTAATGGCTGAGGGAAGAAGCGAAGATTTTAAAGCGCATTTCTGTGGAACACACTTTTTTAATCCACCGCGTTATTTAAAATTATTGGAGATTATTCCAACGCCACATACACAACCAGAAATTGTTGATTTCCTGATGCATTATGGTGATAAATTTTTAGGAAAAACAACCGTTTTATGTAAAGATACTCCGGCTTTTATTGCTAACCGGGTAGGTGTTTATTCGATTATGGCGCTTTTGCATTTGGTCGAAAAATTAGATTTAACGGTAGAAGAGGTTGATAAATTTACGGGGCCGGCATTGGGCCGACCAAAATCGGCTACTTTCCGTACTTCGGATGTGGTTGGTTTAGATACCATGATCAAAGTGGCGAAAGGGCTTTACGATAACTGTCCGGATGATAAAGCGCATGATTTGTTTAAACTTCCTGCATATGTGCAAAAAATGGAAGAGAACAAATGGCTTGGTGATAAAACCCAGCAAGGTTTCTATAAAAAAACGAAATCTGCCGATGGTAAAACCGAAATCCTTGCACTGGATTTAAAAACCCTGGAATATAAGCCTCAGCAAAAAGTAAAATCGGCTACCTTAGAAATGACCAAACCGATTGAAAATCTGCGTGAGCGCATGAAGATTTTTGCGAAAGGAAAAGATAAAGCCGGCGAATTATTCCGCCATTCTTCTTTTGGTTTATTCGAATATGTATCGGATAGAATTCCTGAAATTTCTGACGAATTGTACCGTATTGACGATGCCATGCGTGCAGGTTTTGGTTGGGAACTTGGTCCCTTCGAACTTTGGGATGCCGTTGGCGTAAAAGAAGCCATTGAGGGGATGGAGCAATATGGCAATAAAGCTGCGGCCTGGGTGCATGAAATGCTCGATGCCGGAAATACTTCATTTTATAAAGTAGAAAACGGCGTTAAAAAATATTACGATATCCCTTCTAAAAGTTATAAAGCTTTACCAGGAACAGATGAGTTTATCATTTTAGATAACCTTCGCGAAAATAAAACGCTGTGGAAAAATTCAGGTGTTTCGATTATCGATCTGGGTGATGGCATTTTGAATGTAGAATTCCACACCAAAATGAATACCATCGGCGGTGATGTCATTTCGGGAATCAACAAAGCGATTGATATGGCCGAGAAAGATTACCGCGGTTTAGTTATCGGTAATGATGGTGCAAACTTCTCTGCCGGTGCAAATGTGGGTATGATTTTTATGATGGCGGTAGAGCAGGAGTGGGATGAATTGAACATGGCGATTAGGATGTTCCAGAATACTTCGATGCGCATCCGTTATTCTTCTATTCCGGTTGTGGTTGCCCCGCATAATTTAACCCTGGGCGGTGGCTGCGAGTTTAGTTTACATGCCGATCACGTTCAGCTTTCTGCTGAAACGTATATGGGTTTGGTTGAGTTTGGTGTTGGCGTAATCCCTGGTGGCGGCGGAACTAAAGAATTTGCTTTGCGTGCATCGGATGAATATAAAGATGATCAGATTGTTCAGAATGCATTGAAAGACCGTTTCTTAACGATTGGAATGGCAAAAGTTTCGACTTCGGGTTATGAGGCTTACGAACTGGGTTATCTGCAAAAGGATAAATTCTCGATCTCGATGAACCGGAACCGTTTATTGGCCGATGCCAAAGCGAAAGCAATAGAACTGGCTGATGCGGGCTATACCAAACCCGTGCAACGAAACGATATTAAGGTACTGGGCAAACAAGGTTTAGGAATTGTTTATGCAGGTGCGAATAGCATGTATGCGGGGCATTTCATTTCCGAACATGATAAAAAAATCTCCGAAAAATTAGGTTATGTAATGTGTGGCGGCGATTTATCCGCTCCGACAGAAGTAACCGAACAATATTTATTGGATCTGGAAAGAGAAGCATTTTTATCACTTGCTGGTGAGCGTAAATCGTTAGAACGGATTCAATCAATTATTACAAAGGGAAAACCGTTGAGGAATTAAGTTGACACTGGAGATGTGAGACATTAGATTTGAGAAAGTAATTGGTCTCACATCTAGCGTCTCAAATCTCATATCTAAAAAAACAATAATCGGTTTGAGTTTGAATTTGGGCAGGTCTCAAATCTCAAATCTCAGATCTCAAATCTTAAACAATGGAAGCATATATTATAGCCGGATATCGTACAGCAGTGGGTAAAGCACCCCGTGGCGTATTCCGTTTTACAAGAGCTGATGATTTAGCCGCAGAAGTAATCAGGGCTTTGGTGGCATCGGTTCCGAATTTAGATAACGAACAGATTGATGATGTAATTGTAGGTAACGCTACACCAGAAGCAGAGCAAGGCTTAAATATTGGCCGTATGATTTCGCTTATGGGTTTGGATACCGATAAAGTTCCGGGGGTTACCGTAAACCGTTATTGTGCATCGGGTTTAGATACCATTGCCACAGCAGTTGCCAAAATTAAAGCAGGCATGGCCGATTGTATCATCGCCGGTGGTGTAGAGGTAATGAGTGGAATGCCTTTTGGTGGATGGAAACTAGTGCCGAATGCAGAAGTTGCAAAAAATAATCCAGACTGGTATTGGGGTATGGGTTTAACGGCCGAAGCGGTAGCTAAAGAATATAATGTTAGCCGTGAAGATCAGGATGCCTTTTCTTTAAAATCTCATGAAAAAGCTATTCACGCGATTAAAAACGGTCATTTAAAAGATGGTATTCTGCCAATCACCGTAAACGAAAATTACCTGGACGCCAACCTGAAAAAGAAAACACGTTCTTACGTGGTTGATACCGATGAAGGTCCACGTGCAGATACGACTTTAGATAAGCTGGCGAAACTGAAACCGGTTTTCGATGCTGTTGGAAGTGTAACTGCAGGTAATTCTTCGCAAACATCAGATGGTGCTGCTTTTGTTTTGGTGGTATCTGAAAAGAAAATGAAAGAATTGAATGCCGAGCCGATTGCCAGATTAGTGAGTTATGGCATTGCTGGTGTTCCGCCACGTATTATGGGTATCGGGCCAATTGAAGCAATTCCAAAAGCACTGAAACAAGCAGGTTTGAAAAAAGAAGATATCGATTTAATTGAACTGAACGAAGCTTTTGCCTCCCAATCTTTGGCTGTAATCAGAACATTAGATTTAAATCCCGATGTGATTAACGTTAACGGCGGTGCAATTGCATTAGGACATCCGCTAGGCTGTACCGGTGCAAAACTTACCGTGCAAATAATGAACGAGTTAAAAAGGCAGAACAAAAAATACGGAATGGTAACCATGTGCGTAGGAACCGGGCAAGGTGCTGCGGGGATATTTGAGTTGCTGTAGGATATAGTATCAAGATATGAGTATCAAGTATCGAGATTGATAGCAGGACATAAACCAGTAAAATCATCCCAAACATATTTGTATTCATAATTTAATACTAAAGCATATGCACAATTTTAAAGAATTAAAGGTTTGGCAGAAATCTATTGAACTAGCGGTTGAAGTATACAAAGCTACATCGTTTTTGCCTAGTGATGAAAAGTTCGGGCTGATTTCGCAAATGAAAAGATGTTCAGTTTCAATTCCCTCAAATATTGCTGAGGGCTCTGGGAGAGGAAGTAGTGCCCAGTTCAAGTATTTTTTAACTATTAGTCAAGGTTCAGCTTTTGAATTGGAAACACAGTTAATTATTTCGAATCAACTTGGATTGTTGGATAACACCCTCGCCGCAAGACTGATTGAGAAAACTACTGAAGTACAAAAAATGATTTATGCGCTTGAAAGAAGATTAATCAAAAGTTAGATGGTTAGAACTAAGATATGGGTGTCAGGATCGATTATCCAATTAAAAAAAATAGCGATTCTGGTCTGAGCTCTCTTGATACTTGATATCCGCTACTTAATACAAACAAGAAACAATGGCGATTTACGGTGTGAGCTTAGTCTCGATACTTGAAACTCGCTACTAGATACTATTAAAATGGAAACAACTGAAAAAAAGACAATTAAAGGTGGTGAATTCTTAATTAAGGATACCACTTATCAGGAAGTATTTATCCCTGAAGAATTTGATGAAGAGCAGCAGATGATTGCGCAAACCTGTCGCGATTTTTTGGCTGCTGAGGTTTATCCCAATTTAGATAAAATTGACAAACAGGAAGATCCTGAGCTTATGCCAACGCTTTTAACCAAAGCTGGTGAACTGGGTATTTTAGGTGTTTCGGTACCAGAAGAATACGGCGGTTTCGGCAAAAACTTTAATACTTCCATGCTGGTTGCAGATGTGGTAGGTGCGGGGCACTCTTTTGCTGTTGCACTTTCTGCACATACCGGAATTGGTACACTACCGATTTTGTATTATGGTAATGAAGCACAAAAAGCAAAATATATTCCTAAGCTAGGCTCGGGCGAATGGAAGGCTGCTTATTGCTTAACCGAACCAAACTCAGGTTCGGATGCAAACTCTGGTAAAACTAAAGCCACGTTAAGCGAAGATGGTAAACACTATATCATCACCGGACAGAAAATGTGGATTACCAATGGTGGTTTTGCCGATATTTTTATTGTTTTCGCTAAAATTGACGATGATAAAAACTTAACTGCATTTATTGTGGAGAAAGATTTTGGTGGCATCACCATGAATCCCGAAGAGCATAAAATGGGTATTAAAGGTTCTTCAACCCGCCAGGTTTTCTTTAACGATTGCCCTGTGCCGGTTGAGAATATGTTGAGCGATAGAGAAAACGGTTTCAAAATCGCGGTTAACATTTTAAATATCGGCCGTATCAAATTATCAGCGGCAGCTATTGGGGCTTCAAAAGCAACATTAAATACAGCAATTAATTATTCGAATGAAAGGATCCAGTTTGGCCGCCCGATTTCTAAATACGGGGCTATCCGTTTTAAAATTGCAGAAATTGCTTCAAAGTTATATGCTGTTGATGCTGCGAATTATCGTGCGGGACAGAATATCGATGATACTTACGATCAGCTGGTTGCCGGTGGAATGGAATCTGGTAAAGCAAGACTGAAATCTGTTGAGCAATTTGCAGTAGAGTGTGCCATTTTAAAAGTATGGGGCTCAGAGGCATTAGATTATACCGTAGATGAAGGGGTGCAGATTTATGGTGGTATGGGCTTTAGTGCCGATGCACCAATGGACAGGGCGTACCGTGATGCACGGATTAACCGGATTTTTGAAGGTACAAACGAAATTAACCGTTTGTTAACGGTTGATATGATGCTGAAACGCGCCATGAAAGGTGAACTGGATTTAATGACGCCAGCTACAGCAGTTGCAGCCGAACTGATGAGCATTCCTGATTTTGGTGAAGAAGATACCACCCTGTTTGCTGCAGAGAAAAAGGTATTATCGAATTTGAAGAAGGCAACTTTAATGGTGGCTGGTGCTGCCGTTCAAAAATTGATGATGACTTTAAGTAAAGAGCAGGAAATTTTAATGAATATTGCCGATATGGCAAGTTATGTTTATGTGCTCGAATCGGCATTGTTGAGAACAGAAAAATTAGCAAGTACGCGTGGTGAAGAAGCCATTGCCGGCCAATTAGATCTGTTAAGAATTTATCTGGTAGAAGCGGTTGATGGAATAGCCAAAGCAGGTAAAGAAGCACTTTGGGCTTTTGCCGAGGGTGATGAGCAACGGATGATGCTGGTTGGTTTACGCCGCTTTACAAAAGTAGAGCCATTTAACGTTAAAGATGCCCGCCAAAGAGTTGCACAACAGCTTATTGAGGCGAATAAATATATTTTTTAAGGTAGGTTTAAGGTTTAAGGTGTAAGGCTTAAGGTTTAGGGTTTGGGTGCATTAACTCAGGCGCTAAACCTTTTTTGGTTTGTGATACATAGTGTATTATCGTATGAGTTATTTTTCATCTTATTTTGTCATGTTGAGCCTTTCGAAACACCTTAGTCTGAATTTTAACAAATGCTCGTTCCTAACATTTATGGCTTCCAAAAGAAAGTTCGTCATTGCGAGGAGGAACGACAGCCTGTCCTGACCTTTCGGGGAAGCAATCTTACAACTATGGGGTATAGCGACTGCATTAAGATTGCTTCATCACCTTTGAAAAATTAGCTTAGTTTTTAGGCTTGTGCCATTAAAATCCTATTTTCGCGCATGTTTAAATTTAGATTTCTTACGATACTTCTTTTATGTGTGGCTGTGGTTTCATCTTGTAAAAAAGATGAGGATGCTGAAAAACAGATTACAGATTTTATTAAAAAAAATAATATTAATGCCGTTAGAGACGACTCTGGTTTATATTATCAAGTGATTAAACCGGGTTCAGGTTCGTTTACTTATCCAAATAACACCAAAATAACCATTAAATACGAAGGAAGGTTATTAAACGGAAATGTATTTGATAACGGTGGGGCTAAGGAGCAGACCTTTAACCTTGCCGAACTTATATCGGGTTGGAGAATTGGTATCCCCAAAATTCAAAAGGGTGGAGAAATAAGATTAATTGTCCCGCCGGCTTTGGGTTATGGAAGTGGAGCGGTAGGCCCTATTCCTGGCAACTCTGTGTTGGATTTTACCATTCAGCTTTCAAATGCACAATAACTGTAAAGACTAAAGCTGAAAGAGCAAGACTTTTCGATGCTTCTTTAGTCTTTCTGCTTTTATCTTTAAGCGTCTTTAAATTGTTAAAATAGGTTAAAAATTGTAGCATCCGTATTAAAAGCTTATTTTTGCGAATGATGGTTAAGTTTAAATATTTTATACTCATGATATGCCTTGCAGGATGCTTAGCGGCCTGTAAAAAAAATGTGCCGTTAGACGATTACGATCCTACGCCACAGTTTAAGGCAGACACTGCTGCAATAAGCGCTTTTGTTAAGACAAATAATATCCAGGCGACAAAAGATGCCAGTGGTATATTTTATCAGGTAATAGAGCCTGGAACGGGAAGTGTAGTATACACAGCATCTACAAGAATTACCTCTGAATATGAAGGTAAGTTGTTAAACGGAACTGTTTTCGATGGTACCAAGGGAACCCCAGCCTCGTTTCTACTCGGAAATGTTATTGTAGGATGGCAATTTGGAATTCAAAAAATACAAAAAGGTGGTAAAATCAGATTGATTATACCTTCTTATTACGCTTATGGAACACAATCTCCATCATCTTTGGTTCCGTCAAACTCAATACTCGATTTTACTATAACACTTACTGACGTACAATAATAAATGAACAAATTTACTAAACTTAGCCTATTCGCACTTTTACTGGCTACTACAATCTTCAGCTCATGTAAAAAAGAATATGAGTCAGCGCAAACTGTAGATGATGCGGCTATAAAATCATATATATCAAAGAATAATTTAACAGAAATGAAGCCTGATCCCGATAAAACTGGATTTTACTATCAGGTTACAAACCCTACTGATGGTACATTTTTCTTAAATAAAGATTCAGTATTGTACGATGTTACAGTTAAATCTATGACGAATGGAACAACTTATCTTCAGTCTCCATCGAACAGTAATCTGGGTACATATGTTGGATACTTAAATGGCTTTTTCCAATCATCATTATCAACAACTGTTACCTATAATATTCCCGCATTAAGAACAGCTGTGTTAGGATTAAAACCAGGAGGTACAGCTAGGATTTTGTTGCCATCATATTTAGGATTTGGTAGAAATGGTGCGGGACCAATCCCATCGAATGAAAATCTTGATTTTATAATCAAAACTTATCCATACCGCAAACAGTGGTTATTTGATGATGCAAAGATCCAAAGTTATTTAACTGCAAAAAATTTATCAGCAACTAAAGATCAAAGTAGGGTTTATTATATTGTCGGAACTGAAGGAACAGGAACTGAGGTAATCACTAATGAAAGTACACTTATAATTAAATATACTGGTAGATTTTTGGATGGTACTAGTTTTGATTCTTCAACAGACGGAACTTTTTCAACAACATTGGATGGTGTAATAGCGGGATGGGGATTACTTACTAAGTTTAAAGCAGGAACAAAGGTTAGGCTTTTTATTCCTTCGGATCTCGCTTATGGAACAGGTGGCCGTGGCGCAGTCCTACCCAATTCAATATTAGATTTTGATATTGAAATTGTAAGCGTTACGAATTAGACAATATGAAAATATTCAAAAAATGCTTAACTAATAGTTAAGCATTTTTTTTGTACTAAAAAATTTGCCAGAAATTAGAATAAATTATAATTATTTTTTAAAACTTAATTTTTAGTTGTATGTTTGGTTTTGTAAGGGAAAACATACTTATACTATATGAAAAATAAAACTAATTTACGCTGCTTAATACTACTTGTATTAGGTGTTATCTCAATTACTTCGTGTAAAAAGGAATTCAATGTTGGAAATCCAGAAGAAAAAAACCTATCAAATGCCGTTGTAATAGAAAACGGATATCTAAAATTCAGAGATCAAAAAGCTTTTGATTCATTACTCAGTATTCTGGTAAAACCAGAAAATCTTAATTCGAAACCAAAAGAACTACGATATTTTAAGTCTTATAAAGATATCTTTCTAGAAATAGAAAAGCAATATGAGGCTGTAAACAGCAGCAAATCATTTGATGATTTTAAGGATAAATATGTCGATCTTGTAACTGTTAGGTCCGATAGTTCGCTAATATATAAATTTGGAACACCGCTTTCTGCTTTATTTACTAATGGGTATGGGGAAGTAAAAATTGGTGATTTTACGACGGTTTATACAAAAGATCAGAGAATGGTTTCTTATAAAGGAAATCATAAGAGTGAAGAACAAGTTAATAATATTAAAACTACAGACGCTAAAGCGGGGGTATTTGTATCTGATATTTTGAAAAGCGTTTCTGTTGCAACTACAGAAAATACTTACGGACCCACTACAACCGCTGCCATAAAGTCTGAATTGTATTATAATGAAGATGGTAAAAGAAGATTATTTGTGGACTTATGGAAAGAAAATACTCCAAGAACTGACGGCTCTTGGACACCCTCAGAAACGCCATCAATAGTTCATTATTATTTTACTTCTCGACAAGAGTTAAAAAAAACCTTTGGTGGATGGAGAACAAATGAGACGGATTATTATTTCAGCAATTTAAATTATACTTATACCTTTAAGAGTTTCGTAAGCACAACTCCAACATCATACAACTTTAATTTGCCAAATTATAGCGTTGGTAATGCAACAGGCACAATTATTATTGATATAGGAACGCAGGAAGGTGTTGCGATGGGGATTTACGGTACTGGTCGTTTTTATTCTGGCGGAGTACCTAACGCCCCTTCATTTAACGTACCTAATTAATAAATTTAACTTAATGCTTCTTTAAAAACTTTTAAAACTCTTTCCCTTGCAAATGTATGCTCAACTATTGGTTGGGCATATTTTTTTGTCCCAAATTCTGGCACCCACTTTTTAATGTATTCGAATTTTGGGTCGAATTTTTTAGTTTGAAGTTCTGGATTAAATACCCTGAAGTAAGGCGCCGCATCATTTCCCGATCCTGCGGCCCATTGCCAGCCGCCCACATTGCTTGCCATTTCGTAATCCAGTAATTTTTCGGCAAAATAGGTTTCTCCCCAGCGCCAATCGATGAGTAAATGCTTGGTTAAAAAACTACCCACAATCATGCGTACGCGGTTGTGCATCCAGCCGGTTTGGTTAAGCTGCCTCATGCCGGCATCTACAATAGGATAACCAGTATTGCCCTCGCACCAGGCCTTAAACTCATCTTCATTATTGCGCCATTTAATTTTATCATACTGTTTTTTAAACGAATCGAAAGCCGAGTAGGGAAAATGCCAAAGTATGGTCATATAAAATTCTCGCCAGGCCAATTCAGAAAGCCAGACATTCGATTTTGCTTCCAAAGCATCTTTAACTGCTTTACGAATGCTTAAGGTTCCGAAACGTAAATGTAGGCCGATATGTGTGGTGCCATCAAGAGCAGGGAAATCGCGTTCTTTTGCATAATCATCGAGTTTGCTTTTATAACTGATTTTCGGAAAATCCAGCTTACTCTTTTCAAAGCCCATTTCGTTTAAACCTGGACAAGGCAAGTGTTTGCTTTGCAATAAGTTTTTGAAGTATTTTTTAGTGGGGTAGGCTTTCACATAAAAATCGTTCAGCTTTGCATGCCATTGTTTGTAGAAAGGTGTAAAAACGGTATAAGGGGTGTGGTCAGCTTTTAGGATTTCGTTTTTTTCAAAGATAACCTGGTCCTTATATGTCTTGAAGGCTATTTTTTCGCTGGTTAAAAATTCGGACATGTTATCATCACGTTCGCGGGCATAAGGCTCGTAATCATGATTAGTGTATACGCCCTTAACATCGTATTCCTTTAAAATTTCAGGCCATATTTTTTCGGGCTTTCCATATTTCACCAATAAATCTGATCCATGCAGCCGAAGCGCTTCTTTTAGATCCTCAATGGTTTGGTGAATAAAGGTTACACGGGCATCGTCTTTTGGAAGTTTATCTAAGATATGCTGGTCAAAAATGAAAAGCGGAAGAACAGGATAGTCGCTTTTAAGGGCATGATACAAAGCAGCATTGTCTGTTAAACGTAAATCGCGGCGAAACCAAAGGATTGAGATTGAAGTCATTGATGGGAATTAGAAATTAATTAATTACGTCATGCAGAACTTGTTTCAGCATCTATCCTGGAAAGATCCTGAAATAAATTCAAGATGACGATATTTACCTACTTGTACAAATCTTTTAAGGCATGGCC
Organism: Pedobacter sp. GW460-11-11-14-TSB4; assembly: GCF_059423705.1. Taxonomy (NCBI): domain Bacteria; kingdom Pseudomonadati; phylum Bacteroidota; class Sphingobacteriia; order Sphingobacteriales; family Sphingobacteriaceae; genus Pedobacter; species Pedobacter sp. GW460-11-11-14-TSB4. The sequence goes on along the minus strand of NZ_JBWKYI010000018.1, from coordinate 9,116 downwards.
CAGATGCGTGAATTTGAATTTGAATCCTGCATCCAGAATTTTTTGTGCGGAGGTATTGTTGCTCATTAAAACAGCTTCAACGCGCTCGCCCAATAACAATTCCAATGCCTTTTTCGGAACTTTGATTGGCCAAAAAGGGCGGTGCAGCCGTTTGGCAATAGCTTTGGTTAAGGCTTTATTGGTTACCGGAAAAGGGGCACAGGCATTATAACAATTCTCCATTTTAAGATTCTCCAGTGCCTCGATGTACATTTCTACCATATCATCAATGTGCAGCCAGGGCGTCCATTGTTTGCCTGTACCTAAAGCAGCTCCGGTAAATAACTTTACCGGTTTATCTAACTGTGGTAAAGCCCCGCCATGATTACTTAAAACAATCCCGGTGCGGAGTTTTACAATCCGGAGGCTGAGTTTTTTGCCCTGGTCTACGGCATCTTCCCAAAGTTTACAGCACTCAGCTAAAAACCCGTAACCATTTGGACTTTCTTCAGTTAAAATTTCATCGCCACAATCACCATAAAAACCAACTGCCGAAGCAGAAATGAAAGATTTTAGCTGATGATCAGGTTTAGATTTAATGGTTTTAAAGAGTAATTCTGTCGATTTTACGCGGCTATCAATGATCTGTTTTTTGCGCTCATCGGTCCATTTTTTATCGGCAACGGGTTCTCCGGCTAAATGGATAATGGCATCTACACCATTCAAACAATCCGCATCAATAGTTCCTTTGTAAACATCCCACACAAAATTATTCGGATTGTTGTCTTTCTTTCGCGAAAGTGTATTCACCTCGTAACCTTTACTTAGCAAATGTTTTTTCAGCTCAGTACCCACAAGTCCTGTAGCCCCGGTAATCAGAATCTTCTTTGCCATCTTTTTAAAACACTAAAGATACAAAAGGGTTTTTATGGTATCATTTAAAACGATATTAATTCCGTTCTAATTCTTTTGTTACCTATTTGTAAAGAATTATTTAGGGGTTTGATGAAGAGGAAAAATAAGATAAATTTGTAAACGCGTTCTTACACCCTTTTCGATAAAAGATGTCCAAAAAAATTTTAGTCTGGTTTAGAAATGATCTTCGCTTGCATGATAACGAAATGCTGGTCGAGGCGATTGCTAAATCTGATTCGATTTTGCCTGTTTACATTCTCGATCGCCGTTCTTTTGGCGAAACCAAATACGGTACGTTAAAAACAGGTAATATTAGAGCACAGTTTATTTTAGAAAGTGTTTTAGGTTTACGCAATTCTTTAAAACAAATTGGTGGTAATTTGCTTATCGCCGAAGGCAATCCCGAAGATATTATTCCTCAGCTTGCCCAGGAATATGAAATTACCGAAGTTTACCATCACCGTGAAGTGGCAAGGGAAGAAACGCATGTTTCAACTTTGGTAGAAAATGCGCTTTGGAAATTACGCATCAACCTTAAACATTTTATCGGTCATACCCTATATAATAAGGAAGATTTACCTTTTCCCATTAAGGATATTCCTGATGCTTTTAACCAGTTTAAAAAGAAAATTGAGCGCGATTCGATAATCAAGCCCTGTTTCCTGGCGCCCGACCGCATTAACGTTGCCGAGGTGATTGATTGGGGTATATTACCATCGTTAGCAGATCTTGATCTTTTGCCACAGCAAAAAGACCAGCGTGCTGATTTTGAATTTGTGGGTGGCGAAGCCGAAGGTTTGGCCCATCTCCAAAAAGTGATTGTAGCCATGCAACAGGCTGCAACAACCAAGAATTTAATTCTGGCTTCAAAATTATCGGCCTGGTTGGCCATGGGCAGTTTGTCACCACGAAAAGTATACTGGGAAATCAAAAAGATGGAAGGTGTGCCCAATACCAAAGCCATGTTTAATCACATTTTATTGGGATTGCTTTGGAGAGATTATTTCCGTTTCATGTTTAAGAAATACGGCAATACATTTTTTAGTCCGGATGGATTTGGCAGCCAGGGACTGATTGACATAGTGAATGAGCAAGATAATTTTAATAAATGGAAAAATGCGCAGACAGGTTTTGCTGTTGTAGATGCGGTGATGACGGAGTTAAATCAAACCGGTTTCATCTCGAATATCGCCAGACAAACTGCCGCTTTATACCTGATTAATAATTTGGAAGTAAGCTGGATTTTTGGTGCAGCATATTTTGAAGAAAAACTGATTGATTACAACCCTGCAAGTAATTGGGGGAACTGGGCAAATGTAGCTGGTGTAGGAAATGATCAGAAATCAAAAAGTGTTTTCGACCTGGATAAAAATATCAAAAACCTCGATCCGAAAGGCAATTATTCCCTAACCTGGGCATCATAATTGTAAGGATCGAATGGTAGAATGATGGAGTGTTGAGTGAGCTGGTTTGGAAGGATTGGATGACGCCGTTTTAAGTAATTAAATTTTAACGAAGTTTGCCCATTTTTTGTCTGTTAAGTTGTGCCATTCTCTCATTCTTCAATTTAAAATCTGCTCATTTATTTTAATCGAGATTTTTGCCATTTATATAAGGTAAAATTCTAATTTTGTAATGCTTATAGTAAACAGTTAATAATGGATAAATTATCTTATCTTAATGGCGCAAACGCCGAATATATAGAATCTTTATATCAATCATATCAACAAGATCCTGAGTCTGTTGAATTTGGCTGGCAAAAATTTTTCGAAGGTTTCGATTTTGGAAGAGGATCGGAAGCCCCTACGGTAACCGCAGAAACTCCTGAACAATTTCTAAAAGAGGTTAATGTTTTAAACCTGATTGATGGCTATCGTAGCCGCGGTCACTTGTTTACGCACACCAATCCGGTTCGCGAAAGACGTAAACATTTGCCAACATTAGATCTTGCAAATTTTGGATTGTCGGATGCCGATTTAGAAACCGTTTTCAACTCTGGTGTGGAGATTGGTATCGGTGCAGCAAAATTGAAAGATATTGTAGCCTTTTTAAAACAAACCTACGCACACTCAATCGGTGCAGAATATAAATTTTTACGTACACCTGAAGTGCTGAACTGGATTCAGCAAAAAATGGAAAGTGCACGTAATACCCCTAATTTCTCCATCGATGAGAAAAAACGTATTCTCCGGAAATTAAACGAAGCGGTAAGTTTCGAAAATTTCTTAGGCACAAAATTCTTGGGCCAGAAACGTTTTTCATTAGAAGGTGCAGAAGCTTTAATCCCGGCTTTAGATTCAGTAATCGAAAAAGGTGCTGAACTGGGTATCGAAGAATTTGTAATTGGTATGGCACACCGCGGTCGTTTGAACGTGCTGGCCAATATCATGCAAAAAACATATAAAGATATTTTTGCTGAGTTCGAAGGTAAAAGCTACAATCCGGATACCCCATTTGGTGGTGATGTAAAATACCACTTAGGTTATTCAACAGATGTAACTACCGTTTCGGGCAAAAGTGTTCACTTAAGTTTATGTCCTAACCCATCACACTTAGAAACGGTTGATGGTGTGGTAGAAGGCATGAGCCGCTCGAAAATCGATTTCAAATACGGTGGCGATAACAGTCGTTTAGCACCGATTTTGATTCATGGTGATGCATCAGTTGCCGGACAAGGTATCGTTTACGAAGTAATTCAGATGGCAGGTCTTGAAGGTTATAAAACCGGTGGAACGATCCATTTGGTGATTAATAACCAGATTGGTTTTACGACTAATTATAAAGATGCCCGTACCAGTACCTATTGTACCGATATTGCTAAAGTAACCTTATCTCCGGTTTTCCACGTCAATGGTGATGATCCTGAGGCTTTGGTTTATGCCATTAACCTGGCCATGGAATACCGTCAGAAATATAAAAACGATGTTTTTATTGATATTCTTTGCTACCGTCGTTTCGGTCACAATGAGTCTGATGAGCCTAAATTCACGCAGCCATTATTATACAAAACAATCGAAAAACACCCTAATCCAAGGGAAATTTATATCGATCAGTTAACCAAAGAAGGTAAGCTGGAAGCGGGTTTGGCAAAAGAAATGGAAAAGGATTTCCGTGGTATTTTGCAGGAGCGTTTAAACGAAGCTAAAGAATTTGTGGCGGGTAATGCCGAAGTTAAATTTGGTGGTGCATGGGCAGATTTGCGTATGGCTACACCTAAAGATTTCGAATCTTCTCCGGTTACTGCAGTTAAAAAATCGACTTTACTGGAAATTGGTAAACGCATTACGGCTTTACCATCAAATAAAAAGTTCTTCAAAAAAATCGAAAAACTATTTGCTGAACGCGGCAAAATGGTTAACGAAACCAATGTTTTCGACTGGGCAATGGGCGAGCAGCTGGCTTATGGTACTTTGTTGTCAGAAGGTAAACGTGTTCGTTTAAGCGGTCAGGATGTAGAAAGAGGAACATTCTCTCACCGTCATGCGGTATTAACCCTGGAGGATAGTGAGGAAGAATATGTACCGTTGGCAAACATTTCAGATCAACAGGCTGCTTTTGATATTTACAATTCGCACTTATCAGAGTATGGTGTTTTAGGTTTTGAATATGGTTATGCCATGGCAAATCCAAATGCATTAACCATCTGGGAAGCACAGTTTGGCGATTTCTTTAACGGCGCGCAAATTGTTGTCGATCAATATATCGCAAGTGCTGAAACCAAATGGCAACGCGAAAACGGTTTGGTGATGTTATTGCCTCACGGTTACGAAGGTCAGGGACCAGAACACTCATCAGCACGTATTGAGCGTTTTATGGAGCTTTGTGCCGATTATAACATGCAGGTAACCAACTGTACCACTCCGGCTAACTTTTTCCACGTATTACGCCGTCAGTTTAAACGCGATTTCCGTAAACCATTGGTTGTATTTACACCAAAAAGTTTATTGCGCCACCCGGCTTGTGTTTCTAAATTAGAAGAATTTACCGAAGGTGGTTTTAAAGAAGTAATTGACGATGTAAATGTTAAAGTTGCAGATGTAACGCGTATTGTTTTCTGTAGCGGTAAAATTTACTACGAATTATTGGAGAAACAACAGGCTGATAAATTGAAACACGTAGCCCTGGTTCGTGTGGAGCAATTGTATCCAACTCCGGTTGATCAGATGGAAGCCATCCAGAAGAAATATAAAAATGCTAAAGAAATTTTCTGGGTACAAGAAGAGCCAGAAAACATGGGCGCATGGCCATATTTATTCCGCAGGTTATACAAAACAGCATTGAAAGGTATTGATGTAATTTCGAGAAGAGAGAGTAGCAGTACTGCAACAGGTTTTGCAAAACAACATTCCAACCAGCAGGCTTATATTTTAGCAAAAGCTTTAGAGATTTCGGTAACGGAAGATGTAAAGGATATCGCCAAAAAAGCAACCAAAAAATTAGTGCAGATCGATTAGGTGCATTGCGCTAAGCGTTTGAAGCATAGCGTTTGATAATTGATTATTGAAATTTGATCATTAGAAGATAATAAGATATATATTACATTATGAGTTTAGAGATAAAAGTTCCACCTGTTGGTGAATCGATAACCGAAGTTGTTTTATCAAGATGGATAAAAAACGATGGCGATGTTGTTGAAATGGATGAAGTTATTGCCGAATTAGAATCGGATAAAGCTACATTCGAATTAACGGCAGAACAAGCTGGAACTTTAAAAACCATAGCAGCCGAAGGCGATACCCTAGCCATTGGTGCAGTAGTTTGTAAAATTGAAGATGGTGGTGCAGCTGCTAGTCCGAAGCCCGAAGCCGAAAGTCCGAAGTCTGATGCACAAGCTCCGGCTGCGGTAGCTGAAGCACCTAAGACTCAAGACTCAGGACTTGCGACTAAAGACTCTTACGCTACAGGAACTCCTTCTCCTGCGGCTGGTAAAATTCTGGCAGAAAAAGGAATCGAAGCCAGCGCTGTAAAAGGTACTGGTGTTGATGGTCGTATTACCAAAGATGATGCGGTTAAAGCAGAAGCTGGTAAAAAACCTGAAGCGCCTAAAGCAAGTGCTCCTGTTGTAGCTGCTGCCCCTGCAGGTAGCCGCGGCGAGCGTCGTGAGAAAATGTCTCCACTGCGTAGAACCGTTGCAAAACGTTTAGTTGCTGTGAAAAATGAAACCGCAATGTTAACCACTTTTAACGAGGTTAACATGAAACCAATTATGGATTTACGCGGAAAATATAAAGATCAGTTTAAAGAAAAATTTGGTGTTGGTTTAGGTTTCATGAGCTTTTTCACTAAAGCAGTTACCGAAGCTTTAAAAGACTTCCCTGCGGTTAATGGCCGTATTGAAGGTGAAGAGTTGGTTTACAACGATTTCGCTGATATTTCGATTGCGGTTTCAGCTCCAAAAGGTTTGGTGGTTCCGGTAATCCGTAATGCAGAAAGCATGACTTTAGCGCAGATTGAAAAATCGGTGTTAGAACTGGCTTTAAAAGCACGTGATAGCAAATTAACCATCGAAGAAATGACTGGTGGAACCTTTACCATCACTAATGGTGGTGTATTTGGTTCAATGATGTCGACTCCAATTATTAATGCGCCACAATCGGCTATTTTAGGCATGCACAATATTGTTGAGCGCCCGGTAGCTGAAAAAGGTGAGGTGGTAATCCGTCCGATGATGTATGTTGCTTTATCTTACGATCACAGAATTATCGATGGACGTGAGTCGGTTGGTTTCCTGGTACGTGTGAAACAATTGTTAGAAGATCCGGCTAGATTGTTATTAGGCATTTAACCCCTAAATCCCCTAAAGGGGACTTAGATCTTTATAGAAAGTCAAGATAAAGAAGTCAAGTTTTAATGGCCGGTGTGCTATAAAAAACTTGACTTCTTTTTTTATACTCAAAAATGAAATTAACGTTTAGCTTAAAGTTTCTCCTGATTTTCATGGCGATTTTTATTACGGAAATCTTAATTGGCAAATACCTTGATGATGCCATTATACGCCCTTTTGGCGGCGACGTATTGGTTGTGGTTTTGATTTATGCCTTTTTTAGGGTTTTTCTGAAAACCAATAACAAGTTGTTGGCATTAGGCGTCTTAATTTTTTCTTTCGCAATTGAGTTTTTGCAAAAGGCAAATTATGTTACCTGGCTGGGCCTGGAGCATAATAAGTTGATGCGTATTGTTTTAGGAACTTCTTTTAGTTATTATGATTTACTAGCCTATTTTGTCGGTTATTTGATCTGTCTGTTGTTTAAAGATTGAGTTCATTTGTGGTTCAGGATTTGTAACCTGGATCAACCGTTCTTTAGATTTACAACCTGTTTTACTGTTATGTTAAGAAATCCATTTCCCAAGGATTAAAAATCCTTAGCCCGATAGTCGGGATTGCAAATCCCGACTAACAGTTTCTTTTTATTTAGACAGCGCTTTAATTGGTTTTAAATCCAATTGTTTAAATTCTACTTCGCTACCTTCTGCCTGTAATGCAATCTGGCCGCTGTTAACCGTGCAGTTTGTGCCATAGTTTACCAAAGTGTCGTTTACCCACACTTTAACTTCGTTATTTAAACATTGAATAACCATGGTATTCCATTCGCCAAGCGGTTTTTCGCTGCCATCGGTTAAATTTTTAATCCGGCGGAGTTTATCGCCGTTTACGCCCCAGTTTTCCTGAGGTCCGCGCCTGGTAACCATATCGGGTACGGTAATATCTTCTTCAATACACCAGAAATCGCCGGCATCTGTATGTTGCATCTGTACTTCCAGCGATTTTGGAAACATACCATATAGCGCCCTTGGCGTTGAAGCATGGACTAAAACGCCACAATTACCTGGTTTTCCGGCAAAACGGTATTGTACGGTTAATTGATAATTTTTATAAATTTTATCGGTTATTAAATGTCCGCCTGGTGTGCCTAAACTTACCAGCATCCCATTGCGTACAATAAACGGATTAACGGTATCAGGCTTTTTGTCCATTGCAGGTACATCTACATGCCAGCCACTTAGATTTTTTCCGTTAAAAAGGCTTTTTTGTGCAAATGCGGAGTTGCTCATGATCAGGAGCAGTAAAAAGGCGGAGTAGAGTTTCATGATATATTTGGTTTTTGTATTCCAAATATATTTTAAAAAATTGGAAAACCGTAGTGATGGTTGTCTTGCTGAACGATCAGTTTTAAAAAAACAAAGGAGCTGGGTAATAGGTTAAGATAAATCGTCATCTCAACCGCAGTGGAGCGGTCTTTTAACCTGGCCCAAAGATCTCTCCACTCCGCGTTGCTCCGGTCGAGATGACGACTGATTTTCTCACGGCTAGACCTAACATCTCGCTAAGAATCCAGTTTCAGTAATGCCTCATAAGCATCTCCCTCAATCTCCAGTAATTTTGCAAAAGCTGGTTCGGTTTTATAACCTTGTTTTTTTAAAGCAATAATTTCCTGCCTAAATTCTTCGCCTTTTTCTAAGAGTAATTTGTGTTCGATAAGCATGTGGCAGTAGGCATTTTGCTGCTTTGTAGGCGTGTTTTGCCCGAATAACTCTATCTCTAATCCATCGATGATAAAATTTGCTTTAACGGCTTCAAAATTAGTGCTTTCGGAAATGGAAAAATCTTTTTCATTGCCAAACAGCGTATTTACATGAACAATAAATTCATCTTTATTGGAAACCTGGCAAATAACATCCAGATCGCTGTTTTCGATATCGATATTGATTGGAATGGTACCAACTACTATAGGATGATAGGGCGAAAGTTTTTCTAAAACCTGCTTATCAGTTAAAACCTGATAGGCCTTCTGTTGCCTTTCGTTACCTGATTGCAAATAAGATATATCAAGGAAGTTGATCATTTGTTTTTGGTTGTAATTTTAACCTTTGTTTCGTGCAGTATCCAAAGTTAATAAACCCGATAGTATGAATGCCAATGCATTTTAGTACGGCCTTAATTATCTGCTGAAAGGGAGTTAAAGCACAGGCTGCATTGGCAGCAAGGATAGCGGGACTGAACTTAAATAGCTACTTCTGTACTTGCTTTCCAAAAGGATCTAACGTATTGTCTTATTGGTCGGTGCGACACCAACCAATAGGATTTAATGACGATTCTTCCTAAAAAAAGCCCATCTCAGTTAAGAAATGGGCTTTTAGTATTTATGTGGAGTCCTAAAAAAGGTTGACCAAATCTTAACAAAATGGTCAATAATAATTTAAAAAAATTGCAACGTTCACCC
>NZ_JBWKYI010000017.1:11644-112460 GCF_059423705.1 Pedobacter sp. GW460-11-11-14-TSB4 | reverse complement strand
TTAATAATGAGCTTTTAATAGTGCGTTCATGTCTTTTGATGTTTGTTCCTGGCCGGACAGTTTTTTGGATTAAAATTTGATTAGAAGTTGTCAAAAAACAGAAAGTATTTCTAATTTTTTGGCAATTTTTTCAGAATTAATGCCTTAAAATTCGTGGGATGTTTAAAATCATCCTAAATTTGTAACTCCTTTAAGCTAAGATGACAAAAAAGAAAAAGACAGTTGGTAAAACTGACGCTGATGTAATTTTAATAGGGGCTGGCATCATGAGTGCAACCCTGGGTGTTTTGTTAAAACAATTAGAACCCAATTTAAGCATAGAAATTTACGAACGTTTAGATATTGCGGCGGCAGAAAGCTCTGATGCCTGGAATAATGCCGGAACGGGACACTCTGCTTTTTGCGAATTAAACTATACACCCGAAAAGAAGGATGGTACAGTTGAAATAAAAAAAGCGGTTCAGATTGCAGAACATTTTGAGGTTTCTAAGCAGTTCTGGTCATATTTAGTGAACAAGGGATTGGTTTCAGATCCTTGTAATTTTATTCGCAATATTCCTCACATGAGTTTTGTTTGGGGAAAAAAGAATGTAGAATATCTTAAAAAACGCTACGACGCATTAACCCAATGCGATTTGTTTAGCGATATGCAATATACCGAAGATACCGAGTTGGTCAAAAACTGGGCACCTTTGATTATGGATGGCCGTAAAAAAAGCGAAAAAGTTGCGGCTACTAAAATGGATTTAGGTACCGATGTTAACTTTGGTACGTTAACCCGCGACATGTTTAACAACTTAAAGGAACAAAGTAACGTTAATCTGTATTTCAACCACGAAATCCGCGACCTTAAAAAGAATAAAGACGGCAACTGGATTGTAAAAGTTAAGGATTTAGAAAGCGGAGACAAACGCAAACGTGTAGCTAAGTTTGTATTTATCGGTGCAGGTGGTGGTTCTTTGCCACTACTGGAAAAATCAGACATTCCTGAAGGAAAAGGTTTTGGCGGTTTCCCTGTAAGCGGACAATGGTTAAAATGTACCAACGAAGAAATTATTAAAAAACACCATGCTAAGGTGTATGGAAAAGCGGCTGTTGGTGCCCCACCAATGTCGGTTCCACACCTGGATACCAGAATGATTAATGGTAAGCAGGCGCTATTGTTTGGCCCTTATGCTGGTTTCTCTACCAAATTCCTTAAAAATGGTTCATTCTTAGATTTACCAAAATCGATAAAATTTAATAATATCCGCCCGATGCTGTCGGCAGGATTGCATAACCTTGATTTAACAAAGTATCTGATTGAGCAGGTTAGGCAGTCGCCGGAAGACAGATTGGAAGCATTGAAAGAATATTTACCAACTGCCGAGCTTAAAGATTGGGAACTGGAATATGCAGGTCAGCGTGTGCAGGTAATTAAAAAAGACGAAAAACAAGGTGGTATTTTAGAATTTGGAACAGAGGTGGTAAGTGCCGCCGATGGTTCTATTGCAGCTTTGCTGGGTGCATCTCCCGGAGCTTCAACAGCCGTTTCTATTATGCTCGATTTATTAAACCGTTGTTTTGCTGATGATTTGGCTACTGAAGAATGGCAGGCCAAAATTAAGGAGATGATTCCTACTTATGGAAAATCGCTTGCGCAGGATGCAGATCTTTGCAAAGAAACCAGAAACAGAACCTCAAAAGTGTTAAAAATAGAAAATGTTGTAGTTGCTTAATTGCAACCACAATAAGAATATACAAGGTCCCGACATAAATCGGGACCTTTTTTGTTTTGGCATTTCCATGGTATGTGTTCTTACAGACCGTAATGGGATCGGGTATTAATCATTTACATCACCAAACGTTCCTACGGAACGAACACAAATAACAAATGTTATTTGCTACCTACCATTCGTCCCGAAGGGACGGCTGATGGATAAGGTGTGAAAACGAGTTTTCTCGTTCCACCGGAATGTTTGATGCTTTGTTCGAAGGCATTGTTTTCATAAACCTGCATCCTTGCGCTGAGCCAAGAGATCGAAAGTCAATAATAATCACTTCCCGTTGCATTATGGACGGCTGATGGATAAGATGTGGAAACGAGTTTTCTCGTTCCACCGGAATGTTTGATGCTTTGTTCGAAGGCATTGTTTTCATAAACCTGCCATCCTTGCGCTGAGCCAAGAGATCGAAAGTTAATAATAATCCCGTTCCGTTAGGAACGTTTCATGGGTAACAAGGTGGTAAAATGTTTTTTTTCGTTCCGTAGGAACGTTTGGTGTTTTTCTCTTCACAGGCTTTACCTTAATAAACCTGATGGGAACGGCAGCTCCCGGTTTTTTCAACCGGGACTATAGTGCACAGCAGGACTACAGTAGCCGATAGCAAACTGGACATTGCTTTTCAAAAAGAAATAAAATTATTTTTAAACTTGAGCCCTTAAAATAAAAAAAAGCGCCTAAAAATGTTTTTAAGCGCTTTAAACCCTGAAATAAATCCGATTGCTATCAGATCAGGATGATTTCTCTTATTGTATTTAATTAAGCAGCAATCACTTCTGCAACTTCATCAGCGGAAATATCACTATGTGAGGCTTCCAATACACAATCGCCATCTTTAATCAATAAAATCTGTGGCGATTGATGTGCTACCTGAAAAACTTCGGCAATCTGGTTCGAAATATCACGGTAGCTAATTAAATCTAAAAAGTAAAGTTTTGTATCTGCCGGAATAATGTCCCAGTCAAATTCGAAATTCTTTTTAGCCATTAAACTAATGGAGCAACGTGTGCTGTGTTTAAAAATAAGACTAAAACCGCTTGCATTTTTGATTTCATCAAGCTGTTCCATTGAAGTTAAGTTAACCCAAGTCATGCTATTATAAGTATTGTTTACAGGACAACAATTGCAGTTAAATAAAGTTCTGCAAATGACCTGAATATGAGATTACAAATAAGGTAGATTAATTCCTTCTGCGTTTTCCTTCCGGGTAAGATCCATAAGCAGGACAAAGTTTAGAAGAACAAGATTCTAATATGGTAATGGTGCAAAACACCGCCAATAGTAAGATGGCTACTTTTTTCATCCGTATATATTTGTTATTTCAATGGTGATGAAGCGATCATGTTAGTCATGATGGTTTCATCGGATCTGATAATTTTTAAACTTCTAAGTTACAAATAATTATTAAAACGCAAGTTTAAATTTGAGCTGAAAAATCAGCCATTTTAATGGCCGTAATGGCTGCTTCATCGCCTTTGTTGCCATGTTTGCCGCCAGCACGATCTTGCGCCTGCTCCAGGTTATTGGTGGTTAAAACCCCGAAAATAACCGGTTTACTGTATTTAATGCCAACATTGGTTACCCCTTGAGCTACTGCATCGCAAATAAAATCGAAATGTTTGGTGTCGCCCTGAATTACGCAACCTAAACAGATTACCGCATCGATATCATTTCTTTTGCTCAATAAAATTTCTGCACCACCTGTTAATTCGAAACTTCCTGGCACGGGTAAAGAAATTATATTTTCCTCCTTAACCCCATTGGCTAAAAGCGTTTTTAATGCACCATTGTATAAAGCGCCGGTAATTTCGGCATTCCACTCGGCTACAATAATCCCGAATTTATACTTTGCTCCACTCGGAACGGTGGTATGAGAGAAATCAGATAGATTTTTTAATTGTGTTGACATGGGGCAAAGATAATGTTATGCTGCGAATGTTAAAAACGTTAATGTTTGCGGCTTGTAACATTTAATGTATTAATAATTAGATTCGTAAATAATCACTTAAAATATTAATCTTTTATGGAATTTTAGTATTTGCCCCATCTCTATTAAAACTCAACGTTATTTTATGAACCCATCTTTACGCTTTTCCGCTTTATTGCTTTTTATCATTTGGTTTTCATTCGAGGCGGCAGCACAGCACCAGTATACCCAGGCAGATTTTTATCGGATTGATTCTATCGCCAACCAGGGCAAACCCAAGGATGCGCTGGCTTTGATTGAAAAAATAAATCAACAGGCACGCCAGGAGCGTAATACCCCATTGCTGATTAAATCGGTTATTTATAGGATGATGTTTCAGGGTTATTTGGTAGAGAATGCCTTTGATAAAATCCTGATTAATCTTCGTGAAGACATTAGCACGGCCAAACAGCCCGAAAAAAGTATTTTACAATCTCTTTTAGCCGAAACCTATTGGAATTATTTGCAGCAAAACAGGTGGCAAATTAGCCAGCGTACATCGGTGCAGGGCGATATTGGTGATGATATTAAAACCTGGAATATTAAAAAACTGAGCGATGAAACCGTAAAATACTATCTCTTATCGTTAAAGGAAGTTCAACTTTTGCAACAAACTAAAGTTGATGTTTTGGACGCTGTTTTAGCAGGTGATCAAAACAACCGGGTTTTCAGGCCTACCTTATACGATCTATTGGCACACCGGGCCATCGAAGTTTTTAGCAACTCACAAATTAACATCACTCAACATGATGATGAACTGTTTGATGCGGACAATATAACTTGGTTTGGCGATAGACAGCATTTTCTTACCGCTGAATTGCCCTCAGACAGCACTTCGTTTAAACTGCAGAATCTGTTGTTGTTTAGAAACCTGATCACATTTCATCAGGGCAACAATAATTTATCGGCATTGGCCGATGTTGATTTAAAACGTTTAAAGTTTGTACAGCAAAATTTCGGAGGCGATAACCAGGAATTGTATTACAATGCATTAAGCGCGTTAGCAGAACAAAGCATTCAAACGGAAGTTTATGCTGACATTTTATATGAACAGGCCAATATGCGGAAAAATGCAGGTTTACCAATTGATACCAATAAACAGCACCTGATTAAAGCGATAGCCTTAGCTGAAAAAGCCGTTAAGGCTTACCCAAAAAGTATCGGTGCACAAAACGCCAGAAATTTAATACAGCAAATAGAGAGCAGTGAATTATCAACTAAAACCAAAGGATATGTTTTGCCTGATAAACCAATCCAGCTGCACCTATCGTATAAAAATGCAGATACCATACAGTTTAGGTTATTTAAAACCCCTGAGTCTCAATTTGAGTACGAGCAATTTAAAAACAAGGCAGATTTTTTGACTTTTTTCAATAAAAATAAAATAATCAAACAATGGACTGTAATTACGCCAAAAACAGGCGACTACCAAGGCCATACTTTAATTGATAAAATAGAGGGTTTGCCATTTGGTGCTTATACCTTAATTGCCCAAACCATTAACCGGAAACAAAAAGATAGCGTTTATAGCAACGTTAACTTTAAGGTTACGGGAATAGCGGTGATTAACAGGCGAAATATTGAAAAACAAGAATATTTTGTGAATCAGCTTAGCGATGGAGCCCCTCTAAAAAATGTTAAAATTCAACAACGGAGATACGATTACAATACACGGAAATTTATTGAGGGTGATTTAATTACGACGAACGACAAAGGTTATGCGAGTACAAACGAAACGGACAGGAATGTGTCTTCCGTAGTGGTTACCCACGGAAAAGATGAATTGAAACTCAACATCAATAATTACAATGGCTATCAGGATGATGAGGATAAAGAGCGCGTGATTCTTTTTACCGACAGGCCGATATATCGCCCTGGCCAAACCATTTATTACAAAGGCCTCTATATGAAATTTGAAAAGGGCAAAAATAAAATTGAGGTAAATAAGGAACTGGAGGTTATTTTAAATGATACGAATGGAAAAGAAATAGCAACAGCTAAGGTTACCAGTAACGATTACGGGACTTTCCAGGGCTCGTTTAGTATCCCAATGGGAAAGCTTAACGGCAATATGCAGATCGAAACTGATTATGGAAGTATTTATGTACAGGTTGAGGAATATAAACGCCCGACTTTTGAGGTTGTTTTTGATAAACCTATTCAAAAATACAAGTTAAACGATAGTATTAAAGTAGAAGGTAGGGCCAGTGCTTTTTCGGGATATTCAATAAACAATGCGAAAATAAATTATAAGGTTTTCCGCAAGGCAATCTACGATTATCGGTTAAACTATGCACAGCGTATTGCTGTTTATGGTTCAGGTAGTTTCGATAGGAAGCAAATTGCCATTGGTAAAACAAGTACCAAAGCAGGTGGTAAGTTTGATATCACCTTTTTTGCAAAAGCGACTGATACCAAACAAAATTATAGCTACGATATTGAAATTGAGGTAACGGATTTGAACGGCGAAACCCGAACAAAAAGTACCAGCATTAATGTCGGACAAAAAGATATTAACCTTAATATCAGTACCGAACAGGTTATTTATACCAGCAATAAAACAGATAGCATCGCGTTTTGGGTAAGCAATTTAAATAACGAACCTATAAAAGCCAACATCCAGGCAAAATGGAGTTTATTGCAGTCGCCATCCAGGTTGATGAATAAAAGCCCTTTTTATGCGGAGGGTTATACCATGAATAAAGATGAGTTTATCAAAAATTTTCCTGATGAAGATTATAACAACGAACTCGAAGTGGCTAAGTGGCCGGTAAAATCGGTAGAACTGAAACAAAACCTATCGATTATTGATGGTCGTGGGAACTTAACCTTTAGTCAAAAGAACCTAAAACCAGGTTACTATAAAATAAGCCTGCTGGCTGTAAATGAGCAGAAGGATACCATTAAAGTCGACAAGTATTTAGTGGTTTATAACGACCAGCCTGCTGTAATACAATCGAATGTCGAATGGATTTCGCCTGAATTAAATGTAATTAAACCAACTGAAAGTGCTGTTTTTCGCCTGGCTGGTTTGGCCAATAACAGTAAAGCTTATTATGAAGTTTATTACCGGGACAGCATTGCCGAAAAGGTGTGGGTCGATTTATCTCCTAAACAAAACATCGTTAAAATTAAGCCAAAGACAAATTACGAAGATGGTTTCGCGGTACAGTTTACCATGATACATCAGGGTATGGTTTACAATTCGATGCAGCAGGTTAAAATTATTGACCCTGAAAAAGAATTGAATATTAAGTTTTTAACTTTTAGAGATAAACTGCAACCTGGCGAAAAAGAAAGCTGGAAACTGCAGATCAGTAATAAAAATGGTGAAAAGCAGATGGCCGAAATGGTGGCTACGCTTTACGATGCAAGTTTAGATGATCTGAAAAGAATGGATTGGAATACGCATTTACAAACAGGTTTTAACTACTATTATTACAACTGGAATTATAATGCCAACGATATCACAAATCAAAGTTATTTATGGTTTTTAAGACCTAACCGGAATTATGCAGTGGTTACACGGGCTTATGAGAACCTTAATTTATTCGGTTACAATTATTATGGCGGCTACAACTATAGTTACCACAATTACATAAACAATTTGAAAAGACCCAAAAAAAGAGGTCTGTCTCCTGAGGCTGTTGAGAAATTAGCGGAGTTGGCCAATGGCAAATTAACCTATGGTGTGGTATTCGACAGTTATGGTGAAATATTGCCGGGTGTACAGGTAAAATCTGGCAAAAAGGTAAGCACTACCAATGTTTTGGGGATTTATACTATTGATGCTAAAGCAGGAGAGACATTGAGTTTTGCTTATTTAGGTTTTAAGGGCCATTCTATAAAAATAGGCGATAAAAAGCGGATTGATGTAACCC
Organism: Pedobacter sp. GW460-11-11-14-TSB4; assembly: GCF_059423705.1. Lineage (NCBI taxonomy): Bacteria > Pseudomonadati > Bacteroidota > Sphingobacteriia > Sphingobacteriales > Sphingobacteriaceae > Pedobacter > Pedobacter sp. GW460-11-11-14-TSB4. Next base: position 104,850 of record NZ_JBWKYI010000017.1, on the reverse strand, counting down.
TGAAAGAAGATGGAAATGCTTTGAATGAAGTGGTTGTTGTAGGTTCTGCCGTACAGCAAAAGAAAATGTTGGCGGGATCTGTTACTCAACTTGCTAGTGCGCCTTTAGAGGGTAAAGTAGCAGGTTTAAATATCCAAAACAATACTGGTGTACCAGGTGCAAGAGGTAGTGTCATGATTAGAGGAATAAGCAACATTAATGTTTCAGGAACGACTAACCAGGGTAATAATTTAAGCGAAGTGTTGGTTGGCGGAAAAATAAAAACCAGTAACATCACAGCCCGTACCAATTTTAATGAACTGGCGTTTTTCTATCCACAATTGTTAACCAATGCCAAAGGCGAAATTAAAATTGAATTTACCATACCGCAAAGTTTAACCCGATATAAGATGATGGGCTTTGCACACACCAAAGATTTAAAAACCGCCTACATCACCAATGAATTGGTTACGCAAAAACAGTTAGCCATTGCCATCAATGCCCCACGTTTTTTTAGGGAAGGAGATACTATTCTATTAAGTGCCAAACTGAATAATCTGGCAGGCAAAAAACTCATTGGCAATGCCAGTTTAGAACTTACTGATGCCTTAACGGCAAAACCCATCCGGATTTTTGGAGCAAACGAAAAAACAGAAAAAACTTTCGAAGTTGATGATGCAGGCAATACCGTTTTAAAATGGACATTAATTATCCCATCAGGCCTTAGTGCCATTACTTATAAAGTTTTAGCCCAAAGCGGCAAATTTAGCGATGGGGAGGAAAATACCATTCCGGTTTTGGCAAATGCCATGCTGGTTACAGAAAGTATGCCTATAAATGTGCGTGGTAACACGAGTAAAACTTTCGATTTTGAGAAACTGGAGAAATCAGGAGCATCAAAAACCTTACGGAACCAAAGTTTAACTTTCGAGTTTACTTCAAATCCAATTTGGTATGCCGTACAGGCCTTACCCTATTTAATGGAATACCCTTATGAGTGTGCTGAACAAACGTTTAGCCGGTTTTACGCCAATAGTTTTGCAACGGGTATCATTAATTCATCACCAAAAATTAAAACTGTTTTTGAGCAATGGCAAAATACCAATAACGGCGAGGCACTTTTATCTAACCTGGAAAAAAATCAAGCGTTTAAATCAATTTTGTTAGAAGAAACACCATGGGTACGCCAAGCGGATAACGAAAACGAACGTAAAAAACGTTTGGCTGTGCTTTTCGATTTAAACAGAATGACTTACGAATTGAAGGACAATTTCGAAAAGCTGGAGAAAATGCAATTTAATAACGGGGCTTTTCCATGGTTTAATGGTATGCAGGAAGATCGATACATTACCCAACACATCGTTTTGGGGATGGGGCAGCTAAAAAAACTAAAACTGATCGACGAAAAAGCTTATCCAAATTTTAATGCCATGTTAAATAAAGCCATTATTTATTCTGACGGGCGATTGGTAAAAGACTATAAGGATGAAGTTGAAGGCAAACGTTTTGGATACTTGCCGCTCCACTACCTTTTTGCCAGAAGTTATACCAATCAAAAGAATACAACTGCCGATTTTACCAAAGCCAAAGATTTTTACCTTAAAAAATTAGCTGCCACCTGGAAAACCCTTGATACCTATCAGTTGGCTCAGGCTGCCCTGGTTTTAAATAGAAATGGTAATCATGGGGAAGCAAAGAAGATCATTACATTGTTAAATCAAACTGCCCAGCAGAATGATGAAATGGGTATGTACTGGGCTACGAATAGAGCCGGCTGGTGGTGGTACCAAAGTCCGGTTGAAACACAAGCCTTATTGATTGAGGCATTTGACGAAGTGGCTAATGATACCAAAGCGGTAGAAGAAATGAAAATCTGGCTGCTGAAAAACAAACAAACCAATGATTGGCAAACAACCAAAGCTACTGCCGCCGCCTGTTATGCATTGTTAATGAAAGGTACCGATCTGTTAAGTGAAAGTAATGCGCCTGAAATTATGATCGGAAATCAAAAACTAGCCGATTTACAGGAGCCAAACGCCACAAAAGAAGCCGGAACAGGTTATCAAAAGGTAAGCATTGCAGGTACTGACGTAAAACCAGAGATGGGTAAAGTACAGGTTAAAAATAACAACCAAACAATTGCCTGGGGAGCACTTTACTGGCAGTATTTTGAGCAATTGGATAAAATAACCACGGCCAGTACTGGTATTAAGATCAAAAAGCAGTTGTTTATTCAAAAAACCAGCACTAAAGGAGATGTTTTAACGCCATTAACAGCAACAAATATTTTAGCGCCGGGCGATTTATTAAAGGTGCGCATAGAGATTTATTGTGATCGAAATATGGAATATCTTCATTTGAAAGATATGCGGTCATCGGGTTTTGAACCTGTAAATGTCATCTCACGCTACAAATATCAGGATGGATTGGGTTATTATGAAAGTACAAAAGATGCTTCCACTAATTTCTTCATCAGTTATATGCCAAAAGGAACCTATGTATTCGAGTATCCGTTGCGGGTTACACATGCCGGGAATTTTTCGAATGGAATTACCAGCTTGCAAAGTATGTATGCGCCAGAGTTTACCACCCACTCCGCAGGAATAAGGGTAAATGTAAAACCCTAGTATATTGCCATCACCCTGACCTGTAGCGCAGTGGAAAGCTACGCAGTGGCCCGAGCTTTAAGCGAGCTCACCGAAGGTAATTTATTTCAGGGTCTAAATGAACAAAGTGCAAGTGGTTATATCATAAAATAGATTTGTCACCCTGAGCTTGTCGAAGAACCTGCCCAAATCTTTAAGGTGTTTCGGCAGGCTCATCATGACATCATCTGAGCTGAATCGCCTTTATGATGTAACTTTTTAAATCGAATTAAGTAAGTTTAATATTGATATACGTTGCACCAATAGGAATAATTTTTTCTCCGATCCAAATTTGGCTGCGGTCGAATTTGGATATTTTATTTTTAGCGACAATAAATGCCCGGTGACAGCGGATGAAATCTGCTTTTGGCAACAGTTCAGCCAAATCGTTAATGGTAATCCTCGAGCTTAAAAGTTTGTCTTTGAGTTGTATCTGGGTATAGTTGCCAGAGGCCTCCACGTAAAGAATTTCACCTAACTCCACCTTAATTTGTTCGTAGCCATCTTTTATAAAAATGTATTCCGTTTTTGTTTCCTGCTTCTGGTTGCGCAGGTTAAACAACTCTTGTGCTTTATTGCAGGCTTTTAAGAAACGCGAAAGAGAAAAGGGTTTTAACAGGTAGTCGACAGCATCGAGTTCAAAACTTTGTACTGCATGTTCCGTATAAGCAGTGGTAAAAATAACCATGGGCGGTTTGCTCAAACTTTTTAAAAAATCGATACCGCTGATATCTGGCATTTTGATATCCAGAAAAATGAGGTCAACCTTGTTATGCTGGAGGTAACTGATGGCCGCAAAAGCATCCGTAAAAGTTTGCTGTAAGGTTACAAATGGAACTTTTGAGGCATGCGACTTTATAATCTCTAATGCAATCGGTTCATCATCTATAGCAATGGCAATCATTTTGAGTTTGTTCTTTTCTTTACGTTTTTTTCTTTTTGTGATGCTAACAAAGGAAGCATTTCCAAAGTAACATGCAATCGTCATCTCGACTGAAGTGAAATGAAATGGAGAGATCTGCTAATATAGATTTCTCCGCTTCGTTGCACTGCGCTCGAATGACGACATCTCAAGATCAATAATAGGGATTTTTACAAACAAATTTCTGGTTAGGCCAATATTCGTTTATCAATTGTTCTCTTGGGGAACTTATCGCCTTAATCCAACTGCAAAGTTAAATGAACAAAAAACTCGTTAGCACTTTCGCGGATAATTAATTCGTGTTTTCCGTAATACAGCAATGATAAGCGTTGTTTAACATTTTCAAGTCCGATACCACTTTTTAATTTCTCAGGGTCGTTATCTGCCTTAATGTAAATGCTATTGCTTACATCAAAATATAAGGTTTTTTCTTTGGTTTGCAAGGTAATCTTGATGTACGAAGGTTGTTGCAAGCTGATACCGTGTTTAAATGCATTTTCGATAAATGGAATCAGCAACATCGGCGTAATCTGCAGGTTATTTAGCTGTTCTTCGATATGGGTATCAATCCTGATTTCTGCAGAGCGGGAGGTGCGGAGCTTTTGTAAATCGATATAATTATTCAGGTATTCTACCTCGCGGGTTAACGAAATTTTGTCCTGTGTATTTTCGTGGAGCATAAAACGCATCATATCGCCCAGTTTTTGGATGCCTTCGCCTGTTCTTTCTGCATTTTCCTGCAAAGCTGTTCCAAATAATGTATTTAAAGCATTGAACAGGAAGTGCGGGTTGATTTGCGATTTTAAGAAATTGAGGTTCGCATCCGATTTACCCAACTCCGTTTTAAGCATCTGGATTTCGCTGAGTTTTTCAAATTTATGCTTGTAAATGTACCAGGCAGACGGCGTGGTAATGCACATTAAACATATGGCATTTAAAATTAAGGCAATGGGTACAGCTTCGCCGTTGCGCATAAAAGGAATGAGTATCATCATCAGCAGCAGTGAAATGATAATGGTTAAACCTACATTTCCCCAAAAATACCGGCCAAAACCTTTAAAATTCTTTCTGAGATTTGGAATGATGTAATAAATAGCACAAAAGGCAAAGAAAATATTTACGGGTGGTACAATGAGCCAGATAATTAATATTTCGTGATCGATCTTTAATGAAAGTATTGCGGCAAATACCATGAGCGAAATCAACCAGACTCTAGTTGAAATAAAAATTTCTGGAATGATGTTGTTATTATAATGCTTTAAAAAGGGAATTCTTTTGAGTAATTCTAAACCCCGCTCATTAAAATATGCGTAGGCATTAAAAAGCAGATAGAGAAAAAAGATATAGGTAAAGGCCTCTCCAAAAAAGATACCATAAGCGTTATCCATGTTATCATATTCTAACAATCGGTAAGCTTGAGAATAAGTATTAAAAACCATCCATGCTACAACAGAAAACGATGTAACTAAAATGGTAAGAATAAGATTGAGTGCGATATTTTTTCTGTTTGCCAGCTGAGGCATGAAGCAAAAATTGAACAATAAAAAGCTGACATATAATATGCTGATCTTAAATACTTCGGGTACAAAGAAATTTGATATTACACTATAAACAATTTGGCTTTCTTCAAAACGATAAGAATTACCCCTGCTGTAAACGGTAGAGGAACAAATACTGATCAATGCCAGGATATATAGCGTTGTGGAGATCCAAAACTCAAGCTGGTTGATGTTTTTGGTTTTTGTTGCGGATGGGTTACCTGAAAGAATTACCATAGTGTTTTGTTTATGCCACAATTTTACGAAGAGAATTTACATCGGTAATTAAAATGTGATGGATGAGCTTAAAAATGTGACGAACGAATAAGATTTTTAGAATTGTGGGATTTTAGAGTTGTCAACTTTCATAGCCCCCTCGCTAAAATGTTGACAACGCTTGGATAATGTGTACAGGTGTTCTCATCACTGGAGTTAATGATTACTATTAGAGGTTGTATCATAAATATAGATTTGTCATCCTGAGCCTGTTGAAGGTTTCATTTCATTTAAATACGCTATAAGGTGTTTCGGCAGGCTCAACAAGACAGCATCTCAGTTGAAATCGCCTTTTTGATACGCTCCACAATAAAAACAACGATCTTCAAAATATTAAGTATAAAGCTAAACAGTTTATTAACTTTGCTTCTTGCGTTCAACACTCATTCAAAATTCAATAATTTATATGACCGTTTACGGAATTCCAAATTGCAATACAGTTAAAAAATCGCTCGATTGGTTAAAAGCACATCAGGTTGATTTTGAATTTCACGATTTCAAGAAAAAAGGCATTACCACAGAAAAGCTAAATGAATGGTGTAATACCTTCGGTTGGGAAACCGTATTAAACCGAAAAGGTTTAACCTGGAAAAAACTAACTAAAGAGGAGCAGGCTAAAATTGATAACCAGGATTCGGCAATTGCTTACTTAAAAGAAAATACCAGTGCCATAAAACGCCCGATTATCGAGCAAAACAGCAAAGCCATATTAATTGGGTTTGATGATGACAATTATTTAAAAACACTCGCCTGATTCGATTGTTCTAATGTTAAAGTTTGTTAAATGCAGCTTTTAAATGTCGAACTAAGTTACTTTTGAGTATGTACAAACTGATCATTTTTCTATTGCTTGCCTTACCTATTGGCGTTTTTGCACAAACGGTAACTACAGGTACAGTTTTCGATTATTCGAAAAAAACGCTTTCTCTGCCTGGTGTTACCATCAGAAATCTGAACAGTAAAAAAACAACCAGTACAAACAAAGAAGGCAAGTACACTATAGGCGCCAATATTGGTGATCTGATTGAATTCTCAGCCATTGGTTATCATACCGATACTTTGTATCTAACCAATTTATTAAATAGAACAATTTATCTTCCGGTTAAAACGAATAGTTTAAAAGATGTCGATATTACAGCTGTAAGAATGAATAGTCAGGTTACAGATGCGAAGGATCCACTGGCCGAAAAATATACGCTATTGAGTACGGGCGGAAATCTAAACCGTAAACGCATGACCGATAAGGTTGGCGGCTTAAACTTAAACCTTGGCTATGGTAAATACAGAAGACAACAGCGAAAAGAGGCCGATTTAGAGGAAAAGGAAATGTATCTCGAAGAAATTGATGAGAACTTTACCGCAAAGGCCATTACAGATATGACCAAACTAGAGGGTGAAGAACTTAAAAACTTCATGATTATATATCGCCCTTCGGTAGAGGCAGTAAAGGCAGAAAGGCCATACCGTTATGCTTATTATATTTCACGCGCCTTTGTAGCCTGGAAAAAACTAACGCCACAGGAAAGAAAACTGCAGGATTTACCCAAATTGAAAGCGAATTAACAAAGACTCGTCACCCTGTCCCGAAACTTCTGGATCAAGGTCTATTACAGGAAAGATGCCGACCACATAGTAGCTACTAGATAATTACAAATACTATTTCTACTGTAAAATAAATTACCTTCGGTGAGCTCGCTTAAAGCTCGGTTTACTTCGAAGCTTTCCACTTCGTTACAGGCCAGCATGACGGCTCGCGTTAGGAAAGTCAATTATATTGATAAATAAGAATATGTATTGATCGAATTAAATTTTAAAAAAGCATTTTTAACTGTATTATAACCATTATTGGTAACATTCTAACCACATATAAATCCATATGTGGTTATTTTTTATCTTTACCGCCTGATTACAACCTTATTATTATCATGAAATTGACTAAACTAATCACTTTTTGTTTGGTTGGTTGCGCTTTTGCCTTTTCTGCATCGGCTCAACAAGCTACAACACCGGCACCAGCTAACAATTATAACCCTGCTGAAGCCTTTGGACCACTATTTTATACGCAAAACGGGAATGAATTCCGTTCTGCCATTGGTGCACCAGGACCAAAATATTGGCAAAACCGCGTTGATTATAACATTACAGCTAGTCTCGACGAAACCAAAAATACGGTTACTGGTACCGTTACCATTACTTACAAAAATAACAGTCCCGATAAATTGCCGTATTTATGGCTGCAATTAGATCAGAATACCTTTAAAGAAACTTCACGGGGTTATGCCATTACGCCGTCGAAAAGCCGTTATGGTGCCCAGGGCGAAAAATTTGATGGTGGTTATAAAATCCAGAACATCAGTGTTTCGCAAAAAGCTGCAGCAGTAAAATTTACTTCTCTGGTAGAAGATACACGTATGCAGATCCGTTTAGACCAGCCACTGGCCGCTAATGGCGATATTGTAACAGTTAAAATGGATTATTCTTTTGTTTTACCAAAAGAAGGATCAGACAGAACCGGACATTTAACTACAAAAAACGGTGAAATTTTTGCCGTGGCACAGTGGTTTCCACGCATGTGTGTGTATGATGATGTGATAGGATGGAATACTTTGCCATACTGGGGCGGTGGTGAGTTTTATTGCGAGTATGGCGATATTAACTTTGCCATCACTGCACCGGCAAGCCACATCGTAATGGGTTCAGGTGAATTATTAAATCCGGCCGAAGTCTTTACACCAGAGCAGTTACAAAGATGGAATGCAGCTAAAACCAGCGATGCTACTGTTCATATCCGGACCGAAGCAGAGGTTACCAACCCTCAGTCACGTCCGGCTAAAGACAAGCTAACATGGAAATTTAAAATCCTAAATGCACGCGATGCGGCCTGGGCCTCATCTAAATCTTTTGTGTTAGATGCCGCAAAAATTAATTTGCCAAGTGGTAAAAAAGCTTTAGCCGTTTCTGCACAACCAGTAGAAAGCAATGGTGAAGATGCCTATGGCCGTGGAGTAGAATATGTAAAATCAACCATTGAGCATTATTCTACAAAATGGTTCGAATATCCATATCCCATGGCTGTTAACGTGGCTACCAATGTTGGTGGTATGGAATATCCTGGCATTGTATTTTGTGGCTGGAAAGCTAAAAAAGGAAGTGCATGGGGCGTAATCGATCACGAATTTGGCCATACCTGGTTTCCTATGATTGTAGGTTCTAATGAACGTAAATATGGCTGGATGGATGAGGGCTTTAATACCTTTATCAATGGTATTTCTAAAAGTAGTTTTAATAAAGGCGAGTATGCTGCAGCGCCAACCGATATGAATAAAGTTGGTAAAACGAATATTGGAAACCCGGTTTATGAAAACATGATGTTAATGCCCGATGGTATGGCAGAGCGTAATATTGGTGTGAATTTATACTATAAACCAGGATGGGGCTTAGACATCTTGAGAAATCAGATTTTAGGTGAAGACCGTTTTGATTATGCTTTCCGTCAATACATTAAAAACTGGGCATTTAAACATCCAACACCTTTCGATTTCTTCCGTTCGATGGAGAATGGTGCGGGTGAAGATTTAGCCTGGTTTTGGAGAAGCTGGTGGTTAAACAACTGGAAAATGGACCAGGGTATTGCTGGTGTTGAAGCTGTTAAGCAAGATGATAAATTGGTGGGTTACGCGATTAAAGTAGTAAACCTGGAAAAAATGCCAATGCCAATCATCCTGCAGGTTAAAACCAAAAGCGGTAAAACAGAGATCGTAAAAGTTCCGGTTGATGTTTGGATGAAAAACGCAACCTGGTTGGTACGTTATCCAACTAGCGAAGAGATCGAATCAGTTACTTTAGATCCAAATAAAGTATTACCAGATTCGAATACAGATAATAATACCTGGACCGCTACAGGTAATTAGTTTAGCCTGGGCACCATAATTATAGCCTCCTGATTTTAAAAGATCAGGAGGTTTTTTATTGCAAACAACCGACGGTTTACTATTTCTTATCGAATAATTTAGCACCTGTTAAATTTACAGCAGATGGAAAAACCAAATTTAGAAATCACTAATCCCGAAGGTATATACGATCCCCGTCCGCATGGTTATTCTCATTTAGCCTCTGTTCCGGCCGAAAGCCTGCTGGTATTTGTTGCCGGCCAGGGTGGTAGCAGGATGGATGGTGTACTCAGTGCCGATTTTCGGACACAGGTAAGTATTGTATTCGAAAATATAGCTTTGGCTTTAAAAAGCAAAGGTTTAACCATGGCCAGTATAGCTAAGCTCACGACCCTGGTGGTAGATTATGATGAGGAGAAACACCATATCTTAATAGAAGAATCTACGAAAATATGGCCGGATCTGAAATTTCCGGTGAATACACTCATTCCTGTACAGCGATTAGCTTTAAACGGCATGCTGATTGAAATTGATGCCACAGCTATCGGCTAATTAAAAGACTCTAATATGGAAAAAGGAGAACGCAAAAACGTATATAAAGTTTACAATAAAATCGGAAAGTGGTTCGCCGAAAACCGCTATTCTTTTTTAGGGGAGAAAACCTATCTGGACGATTTACTTAAGCAACTGCCTCCAAATGCAAGTGTTTTAGATTTGGGCTGCGGTAGTGGAAAACCCATACTCGAATATCTGATCAGTCAAAATGTAAAAGTGCTGGGGGTTGATGCCAGTGAGCAGATGCTCGAAATGGCCAGACTAAATTTTCCCGGTACGCCGTTTATGCTGAAAGATATGCGTAAACTAGACCTGGATGAAAAATTCGATGCGATCATTGCCTGGCATAGTTTTTTTCACCTCCCGGCAGCCGATCAGCCTGGTATGTTCGGTATTTTTAGTCGCCATCTTAAACCAAACGGCGTTTTGTTGTTTACCTCAGGAACCGGTAGAGGAGAGGTTTGGGGACTGAACAATGGTGAAAACTTATTTCATGCTTCTTTAGGTATTGATGAATATCTGTCATTGCTTAAATCTAATCATTTTGAAGTGCTTGTCCATAAAATAAACGATCCTGTTTGTGGTGGCGCAAATGTTTGGATGGCACAATATAAACCCCGATAATTTTGCCTTAACTTTGCGGCATGGCCGAACAGCAAAAAAATAACCCTTTACACGGTATTACCTTAGAGAAAATTGTAACCGATCTGCAGGTGCACTATGGTTGGGAAAAACTGGGATCACTCATCAGGATCGATTGCTTTAATAATAACCAGACGATAAAATCGAGCTTGAAGTTTTTAAGAAGAATGCCCTGGGCACGTAAAAAAGTAGAGGAATTATACCTGGATACCTTTCATAAATGAGAATGAGTGAGTTTTGAATGAGTGAATATCCTAGCAATCAATTCCAGGATTTAACCATTCTCTAATTCGCTTATTCAATAATTTCCAGCCTCCTTGCAACCTTTATCTAAGCGCAGTCGTCATCTCGATCTAAACCCTATCAAATGAAAAATATTTCCTTTTGTTTTTTGTTCATGCTTATGCTGGGCAGTTGTTCGATTCAGACCATGACGACATTCTATTCCATGTCGAAAGGCAAATTAAATGTTCCTAAAAAAGAAAGTTACGAGGTTGTTTATCAGGCCAGCTTTGGCGATGGTTTAAAAGCAGATGTAACTTACTCCAATGAAAGTGGAAAAGAAACTGAGCTAAAAGAAGTAAATGGCGCCTGGGAAAAAAGCGTTACCTTAAAATCAGGAACCCACGTTCAGTTTACAACTTTTGCCATTGCTAAGACAAAATCTAAAGGTGAATATAAGATATGGGTTGACGGAAAGGTCGTTTCTGAGTATGTGCTGAGCGGAAAAAAGTTAAAGTATACTTACGCTTTCGACTTGCCTTAAATTCATAAAATCTTCATCTTGATTTTTGAGATTTAATAAACAAAATAACCAGGTTTATTCATCATTAATCAATTTGAAAATGAAAGCAATTAAAGTTTTAGTAATCGCATTAGTAGCCGCTTTTACCATTAATACCGTAAGCGCTCAAACCACTGTTCCGGCAAAAACAGGTACAGAAAAATCTCAGACTAAAAAAGGTCATAAAAAACATCATAAAAAGCACAAAAAAGTTGCTAAAGCTTAAAAATAGAAAGTCTTTCAGGTAAAACTGAAAGACTTTTTTGTTGATCATCAAAGTACTCAGACTTCCGAAGTTTGCCCCTGCACTTGCCTTTGAGATTTCATAAGTCGGTCTTCGACTAGGCTTATTAAAAAAAAATATCTTTTTCTGTCACACTTTGGTTCTTTTTGTGTCTTATAGCTGAATCCTTTGAAGAAAAGGTTGAATAAAAACCAAACTAAAAATCAAAATTTCAGCTATGAAAACTTACTTATTGATGTTGCTGTTCATATTATCTACGAAAGTCTTCGCACAACAGAGCGGTAGTATTAATGGAAAAATTATCGATGGTAAAACAAACCAGCCAATTGAATATGTGGGTATCGTTTTGTCAGGTAAGTCTGATTCGACCAAAAAAGTAGGTGTAGTAACCAATAAAGCCGGAGAATTTTCTTTTAATGTTGTGGCCATCGGCAATTATAAAATCAGGATTTCCGCAATGGGTTATCATTCCATCACTAAAAATATAAATGTAAACGGAAAGGCCATTAACCTGGGGACATTAAAAATAGAAGAAGATGCCATTGCACTTAAAGATGTTGCCGTGAGTGGCCGTTATGCTACCGCAATGGTTAAAAAAGATACCGTAGAATTTAATGCCGATGCTTATAAAACCAGGCCTAATGCAGCAGTAGAAGATCTTTTGAAAAAACTACCTGGTGTTACGGTTGATAAGGATGGAAGTATTTTGGTGCAGGGGCAGAAAGTGACCCGGTTAACGGTTGATGGTAAAGACTTTTTTGGCACTGATCCAAAAACGGCAACCAAAAACCTGCCCGCTGATGCCATTGCAAAAGTGCAGTTAATTGATAGTAAAACACAGGAAGCTAAAGCCACCGGAATTGATGACGGGCAGAGGGAGAAGGTTTTAAACCTAACGATTAAAGAAGACAAGAAAAAAGGTTGGTTCGGAAATGCCAACCTCGCGGGCGGAACAACCGATAAATACGGAAGTTATTTAAGTGCTAACCACTTTAATAAAAACCTGCAATTTGCAGTTTTGGGCATGAGCAATAATACCAACGATGCCAGTTTTGGCTATGATGACCTGAGCAGCTTCAGTGGCGGAAACATCGGGAATATTTTTGCCCCGCCTGCCGGAGGAAGTTTCTCTATCAATAGCAATAATGGCAAAACAACGATAGGTGGGAGCGGTGTTTTTGATAATAGTGCCATAGGACTTTATACTACACATAGTGGAGGGGTAAACTACAGTAACTCCTGGGGCAAAAACAATAAACTGGCCATTAGTGGAAGTTATTTTACCTATTTCTCTTCTGGTTTAGGTAATAAACTATCCAATATCCAGGATTTAAGCTCAGGTGATATTTTGCGCACTTTAGACAATACCGATCGAAACAGCAATAATCAGGCACATCGTTTTAACTTCAAGGCAGAATATCATCCCGATTCGTTAACCGATATTGTACTGCGCCCGAATGTGATCCTGAACAATACCACCAATATTAATAACCGCACTTTCAATGCTAATTTTGATGCCACAGGAAAGGCCAATGATGGAAACCAGTATTACAATCAGCATAATTTTACGCCTTCTTTATTTGGAGAGTTTACTGTGCTCAGAAGATTACCAAATAAGAAAGGTTCGGTTTCGCTCCGTTTAAATGGTACGCAAAATACCTATAATTCTGACTGGCTAAATCAATCATTGCTCAACCAATATGCAAACGGGAGTAATACTGTTACCAAAATCAACCAACAGGCCAATCAGGAAAATGCCTCGACAACATACACCATCAATGGAAATTATGCCCGCCCATTAAATCAAAAATGGAGCGCCAATATTGCTTATGGTTTTACACGGAGCTTGGTTGATGCGCAGCAGATCACTTTTGATTATAACCCAACTACCGACCGTTACGAGACCGTTGTTCCATCGTTAACCAATACTTTCGATAACCGTAACAGTTTGCAAACAGCCGGATTGGGTTTTATCTACACTGGAAAAGATTGGACCTATAATTTCGGACTGAATGGACAGCAAAGTTTATTAAATGCACAAGTATTTAATAATGTGGGGGCTAACATCGGCAATATTGAAAAATCATACTACAATTTATTACCCCGGTTAACGGTCAATTTTAAGAATAAGGCCAATCAAACCATCGCTATAAACTATAGGGCGAGCGTTAACCTGCCGTCGGTAACCGATTTACAGCCTGTGCAGAACAATACCAACCCGTTATATCAACGAATCGGAAATCCAGATCTCGAGGCTAGAAAAAACCACCGGTTATCGGTAAATTTCAATACGTTTAGCCCGGATAATAACCGGTATTGGAATGGTTATTTCTTATATAACTTGTCTTTTGATGATACCGGAAATGATATTACCTATAATAACGGGATCCAGACCGTTAAACCCATTAATGTAAACGGCAACTATTACCTGCGTGCCGGAACATTTTTTGGAATGCCCTCAAAACTTAAAGGTTTGAGGATGAATTATGGGATGAACTTTTTTACCGAGCATAGAACAAATTTTATCAGCAGCAATAAAAACATCACCAACAGGTTCGAAATTGGGCCAAACATCAATTGGAGCTACGATATTGATGATAAATTTAACGCAGGGATTTATGCTTATGTAGCTTATACCAAAGTAAATAATACAGATGAATCGGCGATTGACAATAAATATTTTACGCTAAACAATTCTTTAAATCTGAGTTACGAATTCATTAAAGATTTAAGGGTGGAAGCTGATTTGGATCATATCGGCTCAGCGGGCCGTGCGGATGGATTTAATAACAATTATTTCTTGCTTAATGCCGGGATAAATAAATATTTAATGAAACGCAGGGTAACTTTAAGTTTAAAAGGATTTGATATTTTGAATCAAAATACCAATATCGATAGGATTGTAAACAGCAGCCGGATTGAAGATGTGCGGTACAATAACATTACCCGTTATTTTTACCTATCCCTAAATTACAAATTAACCAAAGTAGGAGCGAACAACGAGAGAAGCAATCCCCGCAGTACGGTTAATTAAAAAAATGTTTAAAATTTTAATCAAGTCCTTGGCATTTGTTTCTTAGCAGTAAATGTTAAGGAATTTTCTTTTCCTGATTACCAAAAATTTTAACAGAAACGTTGTTAAGGTTTTGTCTAAGTAAACACTTTCCAATTAATGGACTAATTTTTTAATTAATCAAATTAATAATCTGGATGTATATATAGATTATATCTCCGTTGGCTAGCGTATATGAAATTAGATGATTGATGGATTTAAACAAACGTTTGCGTAGTGTTTGCCATGTTTATGCCTGTTAAATGGCATAAATTAGGTTTTTAAACCAGGTCTTTTTTAAACCGCAAACAACAGGCAATATTTCTTGATAAGCAGCGAAAATTAGTGTTATATTGTTTTTATTATTCAAATTGATCTTTAAGCGTAACAAATGGAGTTATCAGTACCAAGCGATATAGCCAAAGAAAAGGTGTCAATAAAATATCTTTTCTTCACCTTCCTTAAAATTGGCTGTGTAAGCTTTGGTGGACATATGGCTTTGGTTTCGCTGATTCAGCGCATTATGGTTGAGCAGGATAAAACCATTGATAATGAGGATGTATTAAATAGTGTAACTGTAGCTTCTTTTATGCCTGGCCCCATGGCGGTAAATGTTGTTGCCAATATAGGTTATGCTTTAAAGGGTAAATTAGGTGCTGCGGTGAGTATGTTCGCCGTTTTACTGCCGGCAAGTATTTTAATGCTTTGCCTGGCTTATGTTTA
This sequence comes from Pedobacter sp. GW460-11-11-14-TSB4, assembly GCF_059423705.1. Classification (NCBI taxonomy): domain Bacteria; kingdom Pseudomonadati; phylum Bacteroidota; class Sphingobacteriia; order Sphingobacteriales; family Sphingobacteriaceae; genus Pedobacter; species Pedobacter sp. GW460-11-11-14-TSB4. The sequence continues at coordinate 89,600 of NZ_JBWKYI010000017.1, read as the reverse complement.
TTTTTCAAACGGGCTCAATATATCCTGGAGCTTAATGATGCAATATGTAGGCGCAATTGTAAGTATGATCATTTTATCGACAGGATTACAGTTGTTTAAAAAAGAAATTTCGCTTCATTATGGCAAAATCTTTGTTTTTTTGATCGCCATCACACTCGATCTGATTAAAGGGAACTACCTGATAACAATCATTCTTATTGCCATAGGAGCCATTGCCGGGCTGATGTTTGACCAGAAAAAAAATAATTATGCTGAAGTGGTAACTAGTTTTAAGCAGAAGTTTAAACTTAGGTTAAATTCATTTTCGTTTATTGCGGTTGCCATTTTATTCATCAATCAGATTTTATTTATTACGGGAGCATTTAAGTCTTATCAGAACATCTTTTTTAAGATCGGAACCGTTTTTTCGGGCATTAGTATTTCCTTATTTGGTGGTGGGTACCTCGTTATCCCCATTATGCAGTCGCTACTGGTCAAAGATATGCAATGGTTGAGTGCGAAAGAATTGATAGATGCGATTGCTTTTAGTCAGGTTACACCCGGGCCGATTCTAGTGAGTTCAACCTTTATTGGTTTTAAGTTAGCTGGTTTTTTAGGCGCTTTGGTTGCTACCTGCAGTATGTTTATACCATCGGCTATTTTAATGATTGTTGTTTCTAAAATCTTCAATAAAACAAAAGATCATCCCCTTATCAAAAGCATGATATCAGGAATTAAGGTGGTCGTTGTCGGGTTAATTATATCATCAGCCTTAAAAATATTATTATTGCAACCAAGAACACTTTTGGTAGGTGCTATATGTGTTGTTTCTTTAATATTAAGCTATAAGTATAAACTCAGCCCGGTATATTTAATCCTCGGTGCTATTTTTTTGGGAACAGTATCAATTTTTTATAATGGAAAGTTTTTTTAAACCAGACGGTATTCAGATTATCGGAACGCAAAGATCTGGTTCCAATCTGCTAAGGGTAATATTAGATCAATCTAATCAGATTGCCTCTCCGCACCCACCTCATATTTTGGTCACTTTTGTGCCATTGTTGGGTTTGTATGGTTTTTTAACAGAAGCAAAATATAAAACCTTAATTAGCGATGTTGTAAATTATTTAAGGGCTAACCCTGTACCATGGGATGGCGTTGAGCTGGATGAGGCCTGGATTTATGAAAACTCAAAAAGCTACAGCCTTTTCGAAATTAACCGATTGGTATACGAAACTGCAGCAATAGCAAAAAAAGCTAAATACTGGTGCTGCAAGAGTATGGCTAATGTGCATTATGCTGCTGATTTGGAAGCGCATTCGCCCAATCTGAAATATATTTATTTATACCGTGACGGGAGAGATGTTGCGCTCTCTTTTAAAAAAGCAATTGTTGGCGAAAAGCATATTTATCATTTAGCTAAACAGTGGTATAAAGATCAAAGTGCCTGTATCGAACTGTCGAAAAGAATCGGTAGTGATCGTTTTTTCTCTTTAAATTATGAGGAATTAATTGCAGATCCGGCAAAGCTTATTCAAAGTTTATGCAGGTTTCTGGCCATTGATTATGCTGAAACCATGCTCGATTTTCATAACTCAAAAGAATCGCTGGCTACGGCCAATGCAGGCGAAATGTGGGAAAATCTGGCCAAGCCAATCATTAAAGACAATAGCGGTAAATTCCGTAAAGAATTGAGCGCAGCAGAAATTGATATCTTCGAATGTATTAACCACCAGACCTTAACTGATTTGGGTTATGCTTTAGATCGCCCGGAGAATAAGGATAAATTAATTTCTGCCCAGGATATAGAAGAATATAACCTTGAAAACGATTTGCTCAAGAAAAATATCCTGTTAAGTGCCCGTCAATCTGACCTCGACAACCGGGGCCCTCAGCTGGAGATATTAAAAGAAATAAAGGCCAGGCATTTAGCCACAAAAGTATAGAATGAAATGATAGATACCATTGATATAAATGCCATACTGCAAACAGCTGTTGAGGCGGGGAAAGCAATTTTAACCGTTTATGATGGGGATGATTTTGAGGTATCAACCAAAAGCGATTCTTCTCCTTTAACTAAGGCAGATAAAATAGCAAATGATATTATTTGTCGCGATTTAAAACAGTTATACCCGGCCATTCCAATTATATCTGAAGAAGGGAAAAATATTCCTTATGAAGAGCGGAAAAACTGGGCGCTATACTGGTGCGTCGACCCGCTGGATGGAACCAAAGAGTTTATCAAGCGAAATGGTGAATTTACGGTAAATATTGCTTTAATCCGTAATGGGGTGCCGGTGCTGGGCGTCATTTACATTCCGGTACAAAACCTGTTATATTTTGGTGATGAGCATTCTGGAAGCTGGAAACAAATCCCTGGAGAAGATCCTATTCAAATTAAAGCCATTAAGAAGAACGACGAATGGACAGCAGCAGTAAGCAGATCGCATGCGGATGGTGAAGAAAAAGCCATTCTTAGCAAATATCCGATAGTAAATTTTATTTCGGTAGGGAGTTCGCTTAAATTCTGTTTGTTAGCAGAAGGTAAGGCTCAGATTTATTTACGCACCGGACCAACCATGGAATGGGATACCGCTGCCGGTCATGCCATTATTTTATTTAGCGGCTGTAATATCCGTACATTAACTGGTCGCGAAATGTTATACAATAAAGAATCGTTGCTAAACGAAGGCTTTTTGTGTAAGGTAGATTAATGATCATAACAATAAATTATGTCGCTTCAAACTACAGCTAAAAATGGTTTTGTTATTCCAGATCAAAAGGGAATAGTGGTTTGGCTATTTGGATTGTCGGGTTCCGGAAAAACCACCATTTCGACTTTATTAAAGGAAAAGCTCGAAGAAGAAGGGTTTTTCGCGATAACATTAGACGGAGATGTACTTCGGGAAGGTATCAATAAAGATTTGGGCTTTAGCGAAGCCGATCGGGCAGAAAATATCAGAAGGGCTGCAGAAATAGCCAGACTGATGATGATGAACAATGTGATTACCATATGTTCATTTATCACCCCTCTTGAAGAACATCGGGCATTGGCTGCTCAGATTATTGGAGAACAGTATTTTGAAGTCTTTTTAGATTGCCCGCTGGCTGTATGCAAAGAAAGAGATGTAAAAGGTTTATACAAAGACGCAGACCGAAACCTGATCTCAAATTTTACAGGCGTGAGTGCCAGGTTCGAGCCTGCCTTAAACGCCCATCTCATTATCAAAACCAATACAGAAAGCCCTGTTCAGAGTAGGGATAAGCTATTTCTGGAGATCATTTCTAAAATCAAAACCCAGGCTTAATTACCTAATTATTAAGCAGTATTGGCTTAATTTATATCGGTTTAATTCTAATTTATCCAGTTTATCGCATTTAAGAGGTTTAGTCAATCGATTGCGCAGTGTTTTTATATATAAATGCACCTTTTAATTCCTAATATTATACTACTAAGAATTAAAAGTCATTTTATCCTTTTAGCAACAATCAGCTATAACCAAAACCGCTATGATTACAATTTACAAACCAACAAATGGGGATTGTAGGACAACTGTTCCTATACTAAACCGCTCATTTTTTAATGCTCTTTTTAAATTTTTTTATTGTTCTTTATTTATTTTAATCCCTATTGCAGCCAGTGCGCAGACGGTTGTAACCGGGACGGTGAAAGATGAAAAAGGACTGCCGGCTGTTGGAACATCAGTAACAGAAACTGATGTGAAAAACGGAACATCGGTTGATGCTAACGGTAAGTTTACCATCACCTTGAAAGGTAATTTAAAGGTTTTAAACTTTACACTTGTAGGTTATAAAACCCAGCGGGTTACCGTAGGTGCTTCAAATGTGGTAAATGTAAACTTAGAAGAAGACCTAAATAAACTGAATGAAGTTGTGGTTGTGGGCTATGGTACACAACGAAGAGGCGACATTTCTGCCTCCATAAGTACAGTTAAGGCAAGCGAAATGAACCTTGGCGGAAGTACAAGTAACATTGGCCAGGCCATACAAGGTAAGGCTGCGGGTGTACAGGTGCAGCAAACCAGTTTTGCTCCAGGTGCCGGGATTCAAATTACCATCAGAGGTGGGAATTCCATTCAATCCAGCAACAGCCCACTATATGTAGTCGATGGTTTTATTTCTGAAAACGGAAGTACCATTAATCCAAATGACATTGAAGATATTCAAATCTTAAAAGATGCCTCTTCGGCAGCCATTTATGGTGCCAGAGGGGGGAACGGTGTGGTATTAATCACGACCAAAAAAGGAAAGATGGGTAAAGTAAGTATTGATGCCGATTACTCAACTGGTCGTCAATTTTTGACCTACAAACCGGAGCTTCTAACAGGTCAGCAATATACAGATATACAGAATGCAACTTATGCTGAAAATGGCAAATCGCCACTTTTCCCTGCCAGCTTTATACCTACAAACACCAATTGGTTAAGCGAGGCTACCCAAAATTCGATAGTTGATAATATGAATGTAAGTATTAGCAGTGGAGATGCAAATTCAAAGCTCTATGTATCTGGTAATTATATTGATCAGGTTGGTGTATTAAAAAGCACTGGATTTACCCGATACACGGCGAGAATCGGGGCTGATAAAAAACTAAACGAAAGGGTAAGGTTGAATGCCAATTTTTATGGTGCCAGTTCCAAGTCAAAGCAACAATCGTATGGCGACGGGATTACACCACCACTTTTTGGTATTATAACTTCATTACCTAATTTACCGGTTTATAATGCAGATGGTTCATATTACAATTATCTCGGTAAGAGTAATGCAATAGCGAACTTATTGGAGCCAACTAATAATAGAGACAATAAATTGGCTAACGCTAATGTTGGACTTGATTATGAGGTAATAAAAAATCTAACTTATCATTTAGGTGCAGGAGGTGAGTTTTCGCAGACTGATTTAGGAACTTATACTCCACAAACCATACCTGCTGGCGTTGCCAATAAGGGTTTAGCTAGTATTACGAGCTCATCAACTTTTAGATGGTTAATCGAGAACTATTTAACCTATAAATATAAATTTAATGATCATGATTTTACGTTATTAGGCGGGGTTTCTGCCCAAAAAGATGTTGCACAGTCGGTAAACGTGGGTTCAAAAGGTTTTTCAACGGATCAATTTCTGTATTATAACCTAACTGCTGGTGCATTGCCAAATGGATATGGTAGTAATAAAACCCAAACCAGTTTTAATTCTTACTTTGCAAGGTTAAACTATGCTTTTAAAGATAAGTTGTTAGCTGCATTTACTTTCAGGGGCGATGCTTCCTCTAAATTTGGAGAGAATAACCGCCGGGGTTATTTTCCTTCAGGGTCTTTAGCCTATAAGTTTACTGATGAGGATTTCATTAAAAATCTTAATACTTTTTCTAATTTAAAAGCAAGGGTTAGTTATGGTGTAACTGGTAATGACAGGATTCTAGATTATGCCTACTTAGCTCAATTTGGTAGTTATAATACCGCAATAGATGCCGATGGCGGCTTAGTCTCAGGAATTGAAGCTAAAAATTTAGCCAATCCTGATTTGAAATGGGAAAGCACTGCACAACTGAATGCTGGTGTAGATATGGGCTTTTTTAATGGCCGATTGAATGTTTCGATTGATTATTATAATAAAAAAACAACCGACCTGCTTTTGAATGTACCTGTTGGAAACTATTATGGCCAAACGATTCAATTGGCAAATGCCGGTTCGTTACGAAATCAAGGTATTGAGTTAGCTGTAAATACAACAAACATTGCCAGCCCGGCATTTAACTGGAACTCTACATTCAATATTTCTTACAACAGACAGAAAGTACTTTCTTTAGGCGATCAAATCGATAATATCCCGGTAAATACAGCCAATCCAAGTGGTACGGTTTCCGGAAGAGAGTTTACCCGGGTATTGCCGGGCAGAGAATTGGGTGAATTACGAGGATATGTATATGCAGGTGTAATTAAATCGGGCGAAGTTTATGCACCACAACCAGCAGCAAAACCTGGAGACCCGAAATATGCTGATATTAATGGCGATGGTGCAATTACTCCTGATGACCAACAATATCTAGGAAATACCACTCCTCGTTTTAGTACAGGTTTGGCAAATGATTTCAGCTTTAAAGGTTTTAACCTTAATGTTTTTTTTCAGGGCGCATTTGGGTATTACTTATATAATATGAATCGTTTGGTATTAGAATCAACAACCGGTGCTGATGCGTTAAATAGATTTGTAGCAGGTAAAAATGAAAATACCGATATTCCCAGAGAAGGTTACTTTCTAAGTCAGTATGGCGGTTATGTAAACTCCCGGTTTGTAGAAAATGCCGCATATGTAAGATTGAAATCTGTCTCGCTGGGATATTCAATACCGGCATCTTTATTTTCAAAAACTAAGTTAATCAGCGGATTAAATGTATATGTGCAGGCTCAAAACTTGTTTACCATTACAAAATATACTGGAACAGACCCTGAAGTAAATACGCATTCTGGCTCGAACACTGGTGGTGGATTGGATTTTAATGCTTTCCCTGCCTTTAAAACAGTAACATTTGGAATTAAAGCCTCTTTTAATTAATGTATTTTGTACAGGAACACCTTAAATTTAACATCATGAAAAAATATAATATCATTCTTTTACTGACAATTGCACTTGTTATACAATTTTCTTGTAAAAAGAGTTTAGAGCCAAAAGTGTACAGTATTCTAACTGAAAAAAATGCTTTCGTCACGAAATCGGATGCCATTGCTGGTGTAAATGCGGTTTATGCGAGATTAAAAGGACCTTCAGTTGGCGATAATTATGACTATTGGACGGTTCGTCATTTTGCCTTAACAGATTTAACCACAGATCTTGGTCATTGCGATTATGGGGGTGATCCAGGTCAACTTTCAAACATCCAATGGAACTCATCAAATGGGTTAATTTTAGAAGATTGGAGGCAGATTTATAAGTTAATTGCAAATGCAAATGTGGCAATTTCAAATATTACACCTATGAAAAGCATTACGGATGCTGAAAAAAGTAAATTTTTAGCGGAAATTAGGTTTTTAAGGGCTATTGCTTACATGGATATAACAGATATATGGGGTCCTTCTGTATTAATAACTGAAAAAGAAATGGCTGCTAAAGATTATAGCGCCAAACCACAGCTAACTTCCTTAGCCGACATGAACAAGTATTTAATCGGCGAGTTAGAATATGCAGCTGCCAATTTACCATTGAACTATGTAAATAATCCTATTTATCCAAATAATGATGTGGGAAGGGCAACCAAAGGAGCGGCTCTTGGAATGTTGGCAAAATTATATTTACGCGATCATCAATGGCAAAAAGCAGCAGATTATTGCCAGCAGGTGATTGATTTAAAAGTGTATGATTTATACCCAACCTACGCTGGATTATTCGCGGAAAGCAATACCTGGTGCGTAGAAAATATTTTTTCTGTATTAAGCGATGCAAATGTAAACGGAACAGAGCTATTAAATCACTTTGGGCCATTAGAGCACCCAGTGCTTACCGAAAGGTGGCAATATTATGCCGTTACATGGGATTTCTATAATAGTTTCAATAATGCCGACGATAGGAAAAAAATGTTTTTTGCAGAATATACGGGTACCGATAATTTGATTCACAAACAAGCCCCTACTTTAGGCGCTATTGCTCCGGCTGGAGTGTTATATATGCCTAATGTTGCTACATCAAAATATGCTGATCCGAACGGAGCCAACACATATTACGATGGTCACAGTGTTAATATCCTTCGTTATGCAGACATTTTGTTGAGTAGAGCAGAAGCATTAAATGAAATTAATGGAGGCCCTTCAACTGAAAGTATAGAGTTGGTGAATAAAGTTAAACGCCGTTCTCATGCAACTGAACTGGTTTTAGCTAACTTGAATCAAAGCACATTTAGAGATGCAATTTTACAGGAAAGAGGCTGGGAACTATTTTATGAAGGTAAACGCAGGGCTGATTTAGTAAGAATGGGCAAATACGAGCAAGTCGTTAATGCCTATCTGGCTAGAATAGGTAAAAGCCCGTCTATACAAATGCCAAGAGATCAATTTTTCCCTTATCCTACGAGTCAGGTTAGCATTAACCCTAATTTGAATAATGCTGGCCGAAGAAATTAAGACAGAAATTATTATTAATGAAAAAGAATATGTAGTTTTTACTGCATATTCTTTTTTATTTACAAACGCTCCTGCATTTTAATATTTTCAATTTATGAGATACTTTTTAAAACTTGTTGCTTTACTGTTAATATTTGCTTTTTATGGATGTTACACGAGCGATGGCATCGAAGAAATAAAGGTAGGACTACATAATAACAATGTATTAAAAATACAGATTGATGTAACGGCCAATACTGCCGTAGATGCCTATGTAGAATATTGGCCAGATAAAATTGCAAACGCACAAAAGGAAAGTACTGCGCTATCTAAAGATAAAAGCAGTCACAAATTTGTGCTATGCAATATTATTCCCAAAACAAGTTATGCTTATCAGATTATTACCGTAAAAAACGGGGCAAAAAAAACAAGTAAGACTTACACTTTCGTTTCTAACGATTTGCCTGAATGGCTTAAAGACCAGTTTAAAGCAAAAAGTGCCGATGATAAACTAATTCCCAAAGAACTTAAGAACGGATTAATCCTGGTTAACAAACGATATTCGCCTGGGATGGCCTATCTGGTCGATTATAAAGGGAGGCTGCGGTGGTACCATATGATTGATAATGTAGGTTTCAAAGTAATTAATTTTACAAAAGATAAAACCTTGCTTTCTATTTTGGGCGGCAATGATGAACCAACAAGCTACGGTAGCCAGATATTGGAAATTAACTTAGATGGAGATACGGTTTTAAACTTAAAAAAAGGCCAGGGCGATTTTAAGCAGACCATCCACCACGAGATTTTAAAAAATCAAAAGGGAGAGTTGGTTACACTTTTTGTTGATCAGAAAATAACCGATTTAAGCCATATCGGCGGTAGCAAACAGGATACAATAAATGGTGATGGTATCTTAGTGATGGATAAAAAAGGTAAACAGATCTGGAAATGGAGTGTGTTTGATAGCCTTGATCCTTTTAGTGACAAGTCTTTACTTAAAACCAAAAAAGACTGGATGCATGCCAATAGCTTAAACTATGATAAAGACGGGAACTACATCATTTCCTTTTACAATAATGGGCAAATTTGGAAAGTTGATGCCAAAACAGGCAAAGTAATCTGGAAATTTGGCAAAGGTGGTAACATTAAAATGCCAGCTCATACAGATTTCTCCCAGGCCCATGCAGTGCATATTAATGCTGAAGGTAATTTAATGTTTTTTGATAATGGAATAGAAAAACACCGATCAGGAGCTTATGCTTTTAAATTAAACGAGCAGACGCAAAGCGCAAGTTTAGATATGCATATTCAGCTGCCCCCACAAATCTATAACGATCGCATGGGAAGCGCTTACATGATTAATAAGGACAATATATTGTGCTGCAGCTCAAAAAGACACATTGTTGTACTCACGGATAGAAAAGGTATATTGTTATGGACAATGGAAGCATCTGTGCCTGCATATAGGGGGATATTTGTAACTTCGGAGCAATTAAGCCCTTATTTAAAACCTTAACCATATGAATAAAACTTTACCACTCATTTTTGCAATTTTAATAACCCTGTCTTTTTCGGCATGTAAAAAAGGCGAAATTAAAAACTTAAACAGCATTGGTTATGGATCGTCGTTTGGGATGTGTGTGGGCTATTGTTCCAATAATTTACTTATCAGCGATTTGAAACTTACTTTTTCTAAATCGAAAAACGGGCAGACAGCTGATACCAAAACTTGCAGCAAAACAATTTCTGAGGCTGATGTAAATGCCATTAAAAACGAATTAAATCTGGAGAAGATTTCAGCTTTGCCAGAAGTAATTGGCTGCCCTGATTGCGCAGACGGAGGAGCAGAATGGATTGCCATCAATGCCGATGGTAAACAATACAAAATTACCTACGAGTATGGTAAAGCACCTAAAGAACTAGAGGCAGCAGTAGCGCGGTTAAAAGTACTTAAGGATAACTTTAAGGATTGTAATTAATAACAGCTTTAACGATGGTTCCTTCAAAGGTTATTCGTTTATCCTGTGTACTTACTAATTCAGAAAGTTCATATACATTTCTATATCCATAGCCATATAGGTTAATGTAAGTAGGGATATTTAAGGCCAACGAAATAGGGGCTATTTTTTTCTTTATTAAAACAGGCATAACTACTTTACTGGCGAAATTTACCTGGTCATCAATAAAATTATTATTGCAATAAATTAATATTTTGGTATCCGCATTGGGGATAATCCTTAACAGATTTTGTTGCGTGAAATCAGCAAAATTTAAATGAATGGCGCCTTTAACATGTTTCCGTTTAAATAGACTGTCAGAACGGGTATCTAAAATAACAGTGCCTTTCTCTTGCGCCATTTTTAAAAACGTTGGTAAATCAATGAGCTTACTTTTGCGATGGGCTTTAACCTCGGGGATGAGTTTCTCGTAAGCATCAAAATCTACATTGGCCTTTCTTTTGGTAGCTGATGATGTTTGCGCATTACACAGATATGCGATGCTACAAAATATGATGGTGATGATTTTTGTTTTCATTGGTCTTATCCATTAGTTGAAACTATGCACTCTTAGTGCAAGACTTTCTTTTCTGCAAATTTTATTTTTTTGACACAGATTAACTACAATCTGCGAATCTGTGGCTTTTTTTAACAACTAATTTCATTCATCATTAAACCTATGGACTTTTAGTCTATAGTCGATTTTTTTTTGAATTTTCATGAATTAATTGCCACCTAAAATAATCGGTGCGGTTTTGCCATTACCCATAATAATCACTTTGGTATTGGCCGATTTCGCAATTTCTTTTTGAGCCAGAATCGATTCGTACTGGAGCTGGCGATCGCTTAATCCGGTAGAAAGGATGCGCTGATAATCAGCAATACCTTGTGCTTCTACTCTTTTCCGTTCTGCTTCCTGGCGTTCCTTTTGAAGCACAAACGTCATCTTTTGTGCATCCTGTTCGGCATTTATCTTAGATTCGATACTGGCTTTTACTGATGCTGGCAAGGTAATGTTACGCACCAGAAGTTGTTCTAGCTCTAAACCTCTTTTCGCAAAACTCTTTTCTATGGTGTTAAATATTTTAGATTGAAATTCATCCCGTTTACTCGAGTACAATGCAACGGCATCATAAGCAACGGCGTTATCGCGTATGGCGGTACGGGAAACCGGGCGAACAATCTTTTCCAGATAATCGGTGCCTATTTCCCTTAAGATATTTGGAGCAGCACTTCCCTTTACCCTGAAGAGTACGGAGAGATCGATGATCACCTCCAGGCCATCTGCCGATAAAACACGTAAAGCATCATCAGTTTGCTTATTGCCCTCATCATGCACGCCAGACATGGTGTAGTTTTGGGTTTTAACATCAAAAGGGGTAATTACGGCAATGGGATTAATTACGTTTAAGCCGCTATATAAAACTTCGTTATCAACCTTTCCGAAAACGGTTTTAACCCCAACCTCGCCTGCATCGATAACTTTAAACATAGAAAATGATAAGCCAATGATCACGAACACTACACCAATAATTTTAGTGATACTGCTATAACGACCAATAAGGTTATTTTGGCTTGATACGGCAAAGCCGATAAAAATGATAATAATTCCAACAATACTTAAGAACATATAATTTAGATTTTTATTAAAGATAAAGTATTTACTACAATCTTTTATGAATTAAGGCAGGTGTGGTTTTGAGTATATGGAAATTAGCTTCGGAAAATCAGTCCGTTAACACGCTCGGTTTACCTTGCTAACTAAACCTGATATACGTGGAAAGCGAGTTTTTCGCGAGCTTGTAACATTAGCAGGGCCGAAGCCAGCCTAAGGATGACTGAAACTGCTTTCCAAAAATTATTTGAACAGCTCAATCAGATGCTGAAACAAGTTCAGCATGACGATCACGCCAGGGGATTTAGAGCGAGAACCGTTGACTGAAAACTCAAAACTGAAAACGGAACTGCAACGCCTTAATCTTCAACTGAAAACTGATAATTGCAAACTCAAAACTTTTTACGCTAACCCCTTGATTTTTAAAAAGAATTGTTCTACTTTTGCAGTCCGTTTTATGGGCTATCTGCAAGGATGCCGGGGGAGCGGTAAATTTTTTAAATAAAAAACATAAAAAAGCACAATGCCAACCATTCAACAATTAGTTAGAAAAGGTAGAGTAGCACTGGAGTTCAAGAGTAAGTCTCCAGCGTTGGACAGCTGTCCACAGCGAAGAGGTGTATGTACACGTGTGTACACCACTACCCCTAAAAAACCAAACTCAGCAATGCGTAAAGTAGCCCGTGTTCGTTTAACGAACGGTAAAGAGGTGAATGCTTACATTCCTGGAGAAGGTCACAACTTACAGGAGCACTCAATCGTATTGATCCGTGGTGGTCGTGTTAAAGATTTACCAGGTGTACGTTACCACATCATCCGTGGTGCATTAGATACATCAGGTGTAGCTGGTCGTAACCAACGTCGTTCTAAATATGGTACTAAACGTCCTAAACCAGGACAGGTAGTTGCGGCACCAACAAAAGGTAAAAAGAAATAATCGGGAGGAAATAAGAAATGAGAAAGTCAAAACCAAAAAAGAGAATTATTCTTCCTGATCCAAAATTTAATGATGTTCAGGTAACTCGTTTTGTAAACAATATGATGTACGATGGAAAAAAATCTATCGCTTATTCAATTTTTTACGATGCTGTTGAAATTGCTGAGAAAAAAGCAGGCGAAAACGGTTTAGAGATCTTTAAACGTGCTTTAACTAACATTATGCCAGCTGTAGAGGTTAAATCTCGTCGTGTTGGTGGTGCTAACTTCCAGGTTCCAACTGAGGTTAGACCAGAGCGTAAAACAGCTTTAGGTATGAAATGGTTAATTTTATATGCTCGTAAACGTGGCGAAAAAACCATGAAAGAGAAATTAGCTGGTGAAATCGTAGCTGCTGCTAAAGGTGAAGGTGCTGCTGTTAAGAAGAAAGAAGATACGCACAAAATGGCTGAGGCTAACAAAGCGTTCTCTCACTTCAGATTCTAATTTAGGATTAACAGATTAGTAAGATTACACAGATATTATAGGATTACACAGATAAAATTGATTTCACCGATTATGTAAAATGATCGGTGAAATCTTTTAAATCGGTGAAATCAATACTAAAAACATAATGGCAAGAGATTTAAAATTTACAAGAAATATTGGAATCGCGGCTCACATTGATGCGGGTAAAACTACAACAACTGAGCGTATTCTTTATTATGCTGGTGTAAGTCATAAAATTGGTGAAGTGCACGAAGGTGCTGCAACAATGGACTGGATGGCACAAGAGCAAGAGCGTGGTATCACGATCACTTCTGCTGCAACTACGGTTGAGTGGAAATACAGAGGTCAGGCTTACCACATGAACATTATCGATACACCAGGACACGTGGATTTTACCGTAGAGGTAAACCGTTCGTTACGTGTATTAGATGGTTTAGTGTTCTTGTTTTCTGCAGTTGATGGTGTTGAGCCTCAATCAGAAACCAACTGGCGTTTGGCTAACAACTACAATGTTGCCCGTATCGGTTTCGTTAACAAAATGGACCGTTCTGGAGCTGACTTCTTAAAAGTTGTTAAACAAGTTAAAGATATGTTAGGTAGTAATGCAGTTCCATTACAATTACCTATCGGTTCTGAAGATAACTTTAAAGGTGTGGTTGATTTGATCAACAACCGTGGTATCGTTTGGAATGAGCATGATAAAGGTATGACCTTTACTGAAGTGCCAATCCCTGAAGATATGTTAGATGAGGTTGCGGAGTGGAGAGAGAAATTACTAGAATCAGTTGCTGATTATGATGAGTCTTTAATGGAGAAATTCTTTGAAGATCCAAACTCAATCACTGAGCGCGAAATTTTAGATGCTTTACGTGCAGCTGTTTTAGATGCTAAAATCGTTCCTATGGTTTGTGGTTCATCTTTCAAAAACAAAGGTGTTCAAACCATGTTGGATTATGTGATGGAATTATTGCCTTCACCTCTTGATTCAGAAGGTGTAACTGGTACTAATCCAGATACAGGTGCTGAAGTTTTATTAAAACCAAGTATCAATGAGCCATTTGCAGCTTTAGCATTTAAAATTGCAACTGACCCATTCGTAGGCCGTTTATGTTTTATCCGTGTTTACTCGGGTAACTTAGAAGCTGGTTCTTACGTGTACAACACCCGTTCAGAAAGTAAAGAGCGTATTTCCCGTATCTTCCAAATGCACGCTAACAAGCAAAACCCTGTGCCTAATGTGGCTGCTGGTGATATTGCTGCAGTAGTAGGATTTAAAGATATCAAAACTGGTGATACCCTTTGTGAAGAGAAAAACCCAATCGTTCTTGAGTCTATGAACTTCCCTGAGCCGGTTATCGGTTTAGCTATTGAGCCTAAAACTCAAGCTGACGTTGATAAATTAGGTATGGGCTTGGCTAAATTAGCTGAAGAAGATCCTACATTCAGAGTGCAAACTGATCAGGAAACTGGCCAAACCGTTATCTCTGGTATGGGTGAGTTACACTTAGATATTTTAATTGACCGTTTAAAACGCGAATTTAAAGTTGAGGTTAACCAGGGTGCGCCACAAGTAGCTTACAAAGAAGCAATTTTTGGTAGTACTCAACACCGTGAAACTTATAAAAAACAATCTGGTGGTCGTGGTAAATTTGCCGATATCCAGGTGGTTATTTCACCAATTGATGCTGATTTCGAAAAAGGTGGTTTACAGTTCGTAAACGAAATTACAGGTGGTTCTATTCCACGTGAGTTTATCCCTTCAGTAGAAAAAGGATTTGCTGCTGCAATGGCTAACGGTGTATTAGCTGGTTATCCGCTTCCTGATATGAAAGTACGTTTGATTGATGGTTCATTCCACGCAGTCGATTCAGATGCTTTATCATTCGAGCTTGCTGCCCGTATGGCATATCGTGAGGCTTTACCGAAATGTAAACCTACTTTGATGGAGCCAATCATGAAAATCGAAATCTTAACCCCTGAAGAAAACATGGGTGATGTAATCGGTGACATGAACCGTCGTCGTGGTCAATTATTAGGTATGGATACCCGTAACGGATCTCAGGTAATTAAAGCTACTGTGCCACTTTCTGAAATGTTTGGTTATGTAACGCAGTTACGTACAATCACTTCAGGTCGTGCAACTTCTACAATGGAATTTGACCACTATGAAGCTGCGCCTAAAAACGTACAGGATGAAGTAGTTGCTAAATCTAAAGGAAGAGTAAAATCTGAAGACTAAATAAGGAATGAGGTAAAAGGCGTAAGGTTAAAGGTTTTAAACCCTAAGCCTTACACCCTAAACCCTCCACCTTTTTAAAAATAAATCCGGTTTCTGTTGTTAATAGCTCTAACAGGAAACCATAATTAAAAATAAGATGAGCCAAAGAATCAGAATTAAATTAAAATCTTACGATTACAACTTGGTAGATAAATCTGCTGAGAAAATCGTAAAAACTGTTAAACCTACGGGTGCAGTTGTAAGTGGACCAATTCCACTTCCTACAGAGAAAAAAATCTTTACTGTTTTACGTTCTCCACACGTAAACAAAAAAGCTAGAGAGCAGTTCCAATTGTGCGCTTACAAACGTTTATTGGATATTTATAGCTCTAACTCTAAAACAGTTGATGCTTTAATGAAACTTGAATTACCTAGTGGTGTGGAAGTTGAAATCAAAGTTTAATTGATTTTAAAAGAACAGAAAAGGTCTCGATGCAAATCGGGGCCTTTTTTTTATGCACCTAAATTCCAAAACAAAAGCAGGCCTGGCTGGTTGTACTGATATGACTAAGGAAGATAAAAAGCACGAAGGATTACCGGTTGAAGGTCAGGATTTTGCTGATCCTAAAGAAGAACGGAAAGAAAAACCCTCTTCACATGGCGAAGTGGGCAATCAAAAAGATGGTGATTTTTCTGAACTGGAAGAAAGTAGAATGGAAAATCCACCAAAACACCGCGATGAAAATGGATCGTCTAAAGACGATTTAGATAGTGGAACGCAGCTAGAGCAGAGTAAAGGTGTAAAGTAGCTGAGAATGGATTGTAAGGTGACGCCTGTTCATACAAAATGTTCATACAGGGTTAAATAAAAGGACATTATCCAATCTAACTCAGGTTATTAATACTTGAAGTAAACTTTTTTATCGTACAAATTGTTGTTATAGTATCTACAAAAAATGATGGCTATGGAAATGAATGAGAATAAAAATATAGACCCTAATTCGGAGATTAACCGGAATGAGGAAGATATTGAATGGGATAATGGAGAGGCTACTTATGGACATAAACGCGCCGATTTTAAACGCAAAGATCAACCTGAAGAGTCGCACTTATTGAAAACAGAAAATGATCCTAAACATGCCGTAAATGAAAATTTAAATAATTCGAATTTAAGCCAGGGTGAAGACATTGGGAATAGAAACAAGAATAATGAAAAAGGTTTGAGTGGGAAAGATTTATGATCTATTTATAAAGAGACTATTCATGTAGAATAATCCCTTTATAAGATCTATGCATTTTCCGGTAGATGGAAATTAATTAGGATTCCACAACTGAAATGCGTTAATCAAGTAGCAAATGCCCTTAAATAGTTTAGTCTCTGATTTTATTAATCTTTGTCGCGAATCCTACAGCCCTGCAAATTTCAAGAACTTATTGTCAATTTACAAACCGTAGGGCATTAACATATTGATATATGTCAATTACGGATGTCTTTCTGTACCCGATTAATTGTCAGTATAAATCGCTTGTCTGGCGATAGTCCTGCCTTATTTGTTCAGAATAATTTTTAACCTTATCCACATACCCTGGAGCTTTTTCCTTAAAGTCATCAATTAACGATTTTCCGTCAGTTGCCCGCTTTTTTGTAGCATATTTAAAACCATATACGGCTGCTGCGCCTAAAATGGCATATTTTAATAGTCCCATAATTATTTGTTTATATTCCTGTATTTAAGGCATGATTTTCATCAGCTTCGTTAATGCCGTTATTCGTTTTGAAATCGTCAGATGAACTTCCGGTATGGCTTGCGGCACTCTGGATGCTTGGGTTCTTATCTGAACTGTTGTAGGCATCGTCACTAAGGGAATCTTTACCTTGTGTACCTGAATTATCCAGGCCATCTTTTGCTAAAGGATTTCCCTTAATCAATTCGCTAGGTTCTTTACCATAACTGGTTACGACATCGGTATCATTAGCAGCTTCATAAGCCTTTTGTACATCAGACTTTTCTGATTGCTCATCGCCTGATCCTACATAACCTTCAATATGCTCTTCCTTGTTATATATGTTCGTTTTCATAGTATTGTCTATTTACATTAAACAGATGAGCTTAGAAATAGTTTGAAGCACAATTTTAATGGTAAAATTTACCTATGTTTTTATGCTTAACCATTTTCGCGTTTTGTTTAACTTGCGCCAAATTTTAAATGCCAACGCGATAATGGAGTGGAAATATTTACTTTCGAATAAGAGATACGGACAAGAGCAATACGGTGCCAGCACAGATCGGGCACGTTCAGATTTTCAGCGCGATTACGACCGGTTGATTTTTTCGTCTCCTTTCAGAAGGTTGCAGAATAAAACCCAGGTTTTTCCATTACCGGGAAGTGTTTTTGTACATAACCGTTTAACGCATAGTTTAGAGGTGGCCAGTGTAGCCCGCTCCATGGCCAATATATTTTTAAAAAGCGTGGAAGAACACCAGCCCCAACTGATTAAAGATGTTCCATTAATTAATGAAGTGGGTAATATTGTAGCTGCCGCTGCACTGGCGCACGATTTGGGAAACCCAGCCTTTGGGCATTCTGGTGAAGCCGCCATTTCAAGATATTTTACCGATGGTGACGGAAAGGTTTATCAGAAAGAAATGAACAAATCGCAGTGGCATGATTTAATTAATTTTGAAGGTAATGCCAATGCCATCCGGATTCTTACCCACCCTTTAAAAGGAAAAGGGAATGATGCTTATGCCTTAACCTATTCAACCTTAGCTTCGATTGCAAAATATCCCTGCGCCTCCATTGCTGGTAAACAAAAAGGATTGTTGCATCGCAAAAAATACGGTTTCTTTCAGTCTGAAGAAGAAACTTTTAAAAAGATCGCAGCCGAACTTCAGCTGGAGAAAGAAGAAGGCGAATACCTCATTTATAAACGCCATCCTTTGGTTTATCTGGTCGAAGCTGCCGATGATATCTGTTACAGCATCATTGATTTGGAAGATGCACACCGCTTAAAGATCCTTTCCTACGAAGAAGTAAAAAGTTATCTGTTACCATTTGCCAATTCTACCACCATAGAAGACCGGTTAAAGCACGACTATGAAGACGATGATGCTAAAATTGGTTTGTTGCGGGCCAAAGCGATTAATACTTTAACAAACCAATGCGCGGCCATATTTTTTAGAGAGCAAGAAAAATTATTAAAGGGAGAGCTGAACCATAGTTTAACCGATTTACTGCCCGAACCCTATATCTCGGCCTGGAAAGCTGTTGAAAAAATTTCAGTCGAGCGGATCTACAATTTCTCATCAGTGATACAAAAAGAGGTTGCCGGTTATAAAATTATGGCTGGTTTATTGGAAGAGTTTGTCCCAGCACTTATTCATAACAATACACACTATTACAAAAAACTGGTTAAACTTATACCCAAACAATACCATACTGATTTGACCGATATTTATTCGATCATACAGAGTGTACTGGATTTTGTTTCGGGTATGACAGATTTGTATGCAGTTGATTTATACCGCAATATTAAAGGGATATCCTTTCCTTCAGAAACCTAAGAAATCTGATTTTGCTTTTTACCTACGATTAATCGCAGTCAGGCGCTGTTTTTCTTCTGATTTCGAGGCTTAAGCAAGCCTTAAATTCGGTGTTTGTGTAAAATTATAAAATTAAATTTTATTTAAGTTGTTGATTTGTAGTTGTTTAAAATCGTTTTAGTATTTGTAATTCGCCTTTCGTGTAAAGCGAATGCAGTAACTTGTACTAATTGTTAGATTTGATCGTTGGGCTCCTTATTTTTTAGGCCTGATACTTTAGATCTCATCCCGATTCATGAAAAAACTTTTACTAATTGCTTTGTTAAGCATGGGCTTGACCTTGGCTGTTAAAGCGCAGGCACCACAACAATTTAACTATCAGGGAGCGGCAAGAAATGCCAACGGTACTCCATTGGCCAATAAAAATATAGCCTTGCGGATTAGTATTTTGGATGCCTCTTCAACAGGGACCGTTCAATATTCGGAAGTAAGAAATATAACGACCAATGCTTTAGGTTTATATACCTTAGTAATTGGCGCTTCGGGTGCAAGTTCGGTTAATGGTACAATAGCTGGGGTAACCTGGGCAAGCGGATTAAAGTTTGTTAAGGTTGAAATCGATCCGGATAATGGTACAAATTTTAGCCTGGCCGGAACCGCACAATTGCTAAGTGTTCCGTATGCACTTTATGCTGCCAACGGGCCTGTCGGACCCAAAGGAGATCCGGGTGTAGCTGGCCCTGCCGGTGCACAAGGTATTGCTGGTCCACAGGGGCCTGCCGGTATTGCTGGCGCCGCTGGTGTTCAGGGGCCAATTGGTTTAACTGGAGCGGCGGGAGCACAGGGGGCAGTAGGTGCAACAGGCTCGCAGGGAGCAAAAGGAGATACAGGGGCAACTGGAGCTACGGGATTACAAGGTTTGCAGGGGATACCCGGAATAAAAGGCGATAAGGGAGATAAGGGGGACATCGGCCCGGTTGGTCCATCTACAGGCGTAGCCGGAGGCGACTTAACAGGCAATTACCCAAACCCTACATTAGCTAATCTTCAGGGAAAAACATTAAATGCCGCTTCACCAGTTAATAATCAGGTGTTGCTATTTGATGGGGCAGCCTGGAAACCCGTAACATTGGATGTGAGTCAATTATCAGGTGCTAAGGCATTAAGCTCAACCGATTTAAGCATTAGCGCTAATGGCGCTACGGCTTTATTGAAAGATGTGGTCATTGATATCAATGCCGGAGCGGTTAATACCCTTAAACTGGCAGATGGATCAGTAACAACGCCAAAATTAGCCGATGCTGCCGTAACCTCGGTAAAAATTGGAAACAAAGAAGTTAAAAATATCAATATAAACGATGCAGCTGTTAACACACTGCAGCTTGCAGATGCTTCGGTAAGCACGCCAAAACTGGCTGATGCTGCTGTAACCTCTATAAAAATCGGGAATAAAGAAGTTAAAAATATTAATATCGACGATTTGGCCGTCAATACGCTTCAACTAGCCGATGGATCGGTAACCAGCCCAAAGCTGGCGGATGCTTCGGTTACCCTAGCTAAACTAACTACCGATGGCCTGAGCGATGCCAACAAAGTGTACATCACCAACGCAACAACAGGTAAACCCGAATTAATCAGCAGGACATTATTTGCAAATGCTAATGCATGGGCATTAAAAGGGAATACGGGTAATACCGATCAAGTCAATAATTTTTTAGGCAATACAGATGATGTAGCCATTAACTTTTTGGTTAACGGTTTAAAATCTGGCCGTTTAGGCAACTCATCCGAAAACAATATTTCTTACGGTTATAAAACACTTACCGCCAATGTATCGGGCTTTTACAACAGTGCATTCGGGCGCGAAGCATTATCTGTAAACATTTCAGGTTACGAAAACAGTGCTTTTGGTTACCAGGTTTTACAGCGCAGTTTTAGTGCGATCAACAACAGTGGTTTTGGTTCGCAGGCCCTGGCCATTAATACGGTAGGATCAAACAATACAGCTGTGGGTACTCATACACTAATGGCTAATGGAACAGGCATTTCAAACACGGCTATAGGAAGCCTGGCGCTCGAAGCCAGTAATGGCGACAATAATACCGCAGTGGGTTATGCAGCTGGTTCGAAAAACAATGGTGCCGGGAATGTTTTTATTGGAAGCAATGCTGCAGCTAACAGTACAAACGTAAGTAATACCCTGGTTGTAGCTAACTCCAGTACTTCATACCCATTAATAACCGGCGATTTTGCAGCGAATGGCGGTACATTAACCCTTAACGGAACTGCGGCTGCTACTTCTACGGCTTATGCCCCGGCCAATGCCAGTACTTTAAACATTAATGGTTCTGTTGCAGCAAGTATTTTAACCTATACGGCCACAGGCGCATTAACACTCGATGCGAGTCATTATGCGGTCCGGATAAAAAATGCAGGTACGGCGGTAAATGTTAATCTTCCAACCGCATCGAGCTGTAAAGGAAGGATTTATGTCATTGTGAAGGCTTTATCATCTGGTGATGTTACGTTAAATAGTCCTGTTTTGTTGAATGATGATTCTAATATCACCACCATTACCGGAGCAAAAACCTTCACCATTCAAAGTGACGGCGCAGCCTGGATTTCTTTAAACTAAACACGATGAGAAAAATATCCTATTTGTTTGTTCTCCTGCTGTTGATGTTTTTCGGGAGAAAGGTAAATGCGCAAAGTTTGCCCTATGTGGTTAATTCGGCCAGTGGCAGCGGTAAGATTAATAATCAATTATACGATTTTAGTATCGGTGAAATGGCCCTGGTACAAACTTTTCAGGTCACCAACACAACCTTAACCCAGGGTTTTTTACAGCCCTTTCTCATTATACAAACTACTGCCGAAGTAGCTATTGTAAATAATATTCTTAGCCCAAACGGAGATGGGAAAAACGATTTTTTTGTAATTAAGGGCTTAGAAAAATATCCGAACAACAAATTATCCATTTTTGATAGGGGAGGAAGGCTGATTTATGCTACCCAAAGCTACCAGAACAACTGGGATGGCTACTTTAATGGGAAGCCACTTACGGAGGATACCTATTATTATATGCTCGATTTGGGGGCTGATGGCTCTATTAAAGGTTTTATATCAATCTTATATAAAAAATAACAGCGTGAGAGAAATGAAATGTTATATAGCGGGGCTGTTGTTTTTGTTTGCGATGCCGGCACTTGCACAGCTTAACCCAATGGGGAGCATCTACTATCAGAACCAGTTTCTGGCCAATCCGGCAATGGCGGGTTTAGAAACCGGATTAAATTTAAATGCCGCATTTAAAACGCAGTGGACAGGAGTAGATGGTGCGCCAAAAATTCAATATTTAACTGGCGATTATGGTTTGGCCGGTAATAAAGTAGGTTTGGGGGTGCTTTTTTACAATGAAGGTGCCGGAGCCATTAACCGGACGAGGGCAACCGTAACCTATTCTTACCATTTACCTTTAAACGGCGAGGCCAGCTTCCTGGATTTTGGTTTATCGGCTGGTATCATGAACGAATGGGTTGACCTTGGTAAAGCCAAAGGCGATTTAGACGATGATGTACTCAATAGTTTTAATGATCGCAGGTTATATCTGGATGGCGATTTTGGGGTAGCTTACCGCACCGATAGATTGACGCTTCAGGGTGCTTTGCCTAATCTTAAACGGTTTTTTAAAAGAGATGTACTGCGCAACGTGGTAGACCGATCGATTTATTTTATTGCCGCAGGTTATAAATTTAATACCGATAAGGTCATAAACAGTATCGAACCAAAATTGGTGTACAGAGGGGTGCAGAATTATGATGGTATTTTCGATGCAGGTGTAAACCTCCAATTTTTAGAAAACAAACTCATGCTGAACGGCATATATCATAGTACCAACAGCTTTACTGCAGGTTTTGGCGCAAATTATAAAAATCAGTTTTCGGTTTTGTTTCAGTACACTACCAATACCTCAAAAATGCAGAGTTATAGCAACGGCGAATTTGAAGTTGGCTTGAAATATAGCATTAAGAATTAAATATGTTATCGTCATTTCGACTGAAGTGTAACGGAATGGAGAAATCTATTGTTAAGTGTACACACAGATTTATCCAATAATTTAATTGTTTTTTTAACCGTTATCTTTTTGGAAAGCAGTTCCATTAGCTTTGGCGAAAAGCAGTCCCGCTGTCCGCTAATTCCGATGAAGGATCGGAACCGCTTCAATCGGATTTAGGTGGCCAAATGGTGTGGTCTATTAATGGGTCTATCACCAAACGTTCCTACGGAACGAAAAATGCCCATGATATCAATTGGCTACCAGGCAGGCGTCCCGACGGGACGATTTGTGATGATAAGGTTGCCCATGCATTCTGTCTCATCGTGTACTGTCATCAAGCTAAGAAGAAAACAGGTACTTTTAGTGTTTAGCTACCATCCAACCTTTTGTTTTGTATAAGGATTATTCGTCCCATCAGGACGATTTGTGATGATAAGGTTGCCCTTGCCTTCGGTCTCACCGTGCACTGTCATCAAGCTAAGAAGAAAACACGTATGTTTAGCTACCATCCAGCCTTTTGTTTCGTATAAGGATTATTCGTCCCAATAGGACGATTTGCGATGATAATTTGCCCATGCATTCTGTCTCATCGTATACTATCATCAAGCTAAGAAGAAAGCAGGTATGTTTAGTCTTTAGCTACCATTCAGCCTTTTGTTTCGTATAAGGATTATTCGTCCCAATAGGACGATTTGTGATGATAATTTGTCCTTGCTTTCGGTCTCATCGTCTACTGTCATCATGCTAAGATGAAAACGGGTATGTTTAGTGTTTAGCTACCATCCAGGCTTTTTGTTGCGGATAAAGATTATTCGTCATGACTGAACGATTTGTGATGATAATTTGCCCTTGCATCCGGTCTCATTGTGTATTTGTCATCAAGCTGAGAAGAAAACAGGTATGTTTAGTGTTTAACTACCATCCAGGCTTTTTGTTGCGTATAGATATTACGTATAGATATTAATCGTCACGATCGGACGATTAGTGATGATAATTTGCCCTTGCCTTCTGTCTCACAGTGAACTGTCACCAAGCTAAGAAAACAAGTATGTTTAGTGTTTAGCCACCATCCAGGCTTTTTATTGCGTATAGAGATTATTCGTTATGATGGGACGATTAGTGATGATAATTTGCCCTTTCCTTCGATCTCACCATGCACTGTCATCAAGCTAAGAAGAAAACAGGTATGTTTAGTGTTTAACTACCATCCAGCCTTTTGTTTCGTATAAGGATTATTCGTCCCGTAGGGACGACTCGTAGGTAGAAAAAAAATGTTTATTTTTTTTTCGTTCCGTAGGAACGTTTCGTGTTTTAGGCGTGTGGTATTTTCTATCAAGCACAAGCCTACATTCAAATAAACCCGACAGTAGCGAACACTGAACGTAGTGAGGTAAAGCGAATGGCGGGGCTAGCGGAACCGAAGTACCACAAGCCCTGCTTTACTTATGAAAAAGTATGGTCATCCTGAGTTTTAATTGATTACATAAATCAATAGTTTAAAGATCTCTCCGCTCCGCGTTCCTTCGGTCGAGATGACGATTTTTCTATTGAAGTCTGTCAATGGTGGCCTGTCGAAGGATTAAGTTATCTTCCCCTTCCGTCGTCCCATTTATTACGTTCATCCTGCAGCTCACGTGCAAGTTTCATTTCTTTATCTTTTGCTTTTACCTTGTGTGCCTGAAACTCATCGGCCACTTCCTGATAAAGCTCCGTTCTGTATTTCGCTTCGTGCCTTAATTTGCCGGATTGAAAAATGACAAAGGCCAAACCTACTCCAAGGACAATAATAATGGCCCAAACAATGGTATTGTAAGTACCTTTATTAAAAGATATGCCTAAAAATTTAATTTCGTTAACGGCTGCATTGGCATTGGCCAGCGAACTTTCTTTTCCATTTACTTCGCCTTTTAAGCTCGAAATGTTATCGGCCTGTGCTTTAATTTCCTGACGTGCCTCTTGCAGCTGCTTGCGTTCTTTTCTGAGCGTATCACTAACACTTTTCCAAAGCGATGATAAGCGTGACGGATTGATCAGCCTTGCGCCGTTGAAGCTTTTAGATTTCTTTAACATGAACTGATACTGGCCATTTAATGATGGATCGGTATTTTTCGTGGTGTCAGGTAAAGTTTGCCCAAACGCAACGTTTATAAATAGCATAGCGCCTAAAAACAATAGGGTGTGTTTAATTTTCTGCATAGTTTAAATATAGGTGTTAGAATGTAAAACTACATTTTTATCTATTTTCCGGTTAATAAAATTTGTTTAAGGTTTTGGCAAATCGATAAAATTGTTCTGGTTTAACATTCTAAATAACAATTTTATCTAAGTTTTATTATAAATTTATTTGCGATAGGTTACATTTGTTTCATGCAAATAGGAATTATTGGTTTAGGCGATATGGGCAAATTGTATGCGCTATCGTTTATAAACGCTGGTTATAAGGTATGTGGGGCAGATATGCCCTTGCGTTTTACAGATTTAAAAAATGAGCTGGAACCTAAAGGAATTGAAGTTTTAATCGATGGACATGAGGTAGCGCGTAAATCAGACTTTATTATCTATTGTGTGGAGGCCGAAAAAATTGATGAGGTAGTGGCTACTTTTGCCCGCTCTACTAAATATGGCGCCATAGTTGCCGGACAAACCTCGGTTAAACATCCCGAAATTGCAGCTTTCGAAAAACACCTTCCAGAAGATACCCAGATTGTAACCTGTCATTCTTTACATGGTCCTGCATTTAGTCCGGAAGGGCAAACGCTGGTAGTGGTGCGCCACCGTGCTACCGATGCGGTGTATGCCAAAGCGCTGGAAATCTATAAATCTTTAAAATCGAACATTATTGAAATGGACGATTATAGGGAGCACGACCGCATTGTGGCCGATACGCAGGCGGTAACACACATGGGTTTCGAAAGCATGGGTTCCGCCTGGAAAAATGCAGGGTTTTTCCCCTGGGATAATCCGGCTTATGCAGGAGGGATCGATAATGTGAAAATTTTAACTACACTGAGAATTTTTAGCTACAAATCGCACATTTACGCTGGTTTGGCCATTTTAAATCCTTATGCACAGAAACAGGTAAAATATTATGCGCAGGCAGAATCTGAATTGTTTAAGCTGATGATCTGTGAAAATGAAACTGAGTTTAGGGAAAAGATTTACGCTGCACGCGATTTCGTTTTTCACGAGAGCCGGGCACTTTTACTGCTGGACGATAACATCATGAAAGAATTCAGCTTATCGGATGCGAGCCATAAACAGAAACCCAATTCGCATTTAAGTTTGTTAAGCATGGTATATGCCTGGTATAAAATGGGCGTAAACCCTTACGATAACCTGATCTGCCAAACCCCGCCCTTTAAACTAAGGTTGGGCATTGCCGAATACCTTTTCAAAAACGAAGCGATGTTGGAAGAATCAATCAATACGGCTTTATATGATAAATCTATCCGTGGCGACGATTTGGAATTCCACACCGCGGTGCACGAATGGGCATCGATTATCGGTTATGGCGATTTAAAAGGTTACAAAGAACATTTCGAAGCTGCCAAATCATTTTTTGCCAACCGCTTAAATGATGGTAGGGATTTAAGTGCGGAAATGATTAAGCGCTTAGGCAAGTAACGGTTAGGGATGAAAACCAATCTCAACAAAGCTGAACTGGTTTCGCTGTTGCAACAACAATTAAAGGATATAGAAGTGTTTTGTAGTGAGTATGATAGCGGAACCGATGCTGTTATTTCTTCAATTGCGGAGAAAATCGCTTTAATTTTTCATAATTCCGATCACGCAAAAGCATTGCTGGGGCAACTCAAAGTGAATCACTATGAAATGTATTGTAGTGCTGAAATCTATAATCCTAAAAGCCTGACCAATTTTATCGGTTTATTGAAACTGACCCATCAAACAGGGAAAGGGTGGGGTTATGCTGCTAAATTAGATCGTTCCGAATTAAAAAAAGTATCCCAGGAAAACTGGTGGAATAATAAAAAGGTGATCATTGATTCGGACGGGATTGCGTATACAAGAGGCAAGTTAATTAAATCAGCGGCTACCGGTAGTATTGTGTTAAACACTTCGGGCTGGACGATAAAAGATGCCGGGGGTAACCAATCCACCATTAACCCAATACCCGAAACGGTTAGGCAAATTGCTTTCGAATTGCTGGAAAGTTTCCGGCATGTGGATTTGAACAAGGAAAGTAAGCTTCATTACAAGTTTTAGTTAAATGGCCTATCAAATTTGACAACAATGCAATTTTAAAGGTAGAACGGTTTAACAATTCTGCATATTATTTTTTAACTTTATAATTATGATCACGCTAACTGTAAATATAGACAATAAGAAATCAGAGAAAGCTGTTAAGGCTGTTTTGGATGCATTGGGTCTAAATTATAATATAGATAAATCTGAAGGAATACTTGAGAAACCTCAAACATTGGAACAGTATAATGCAGAGCTTGAAGATGGGGATTCTGAAATAGAACAAGGTGATTTTATTTCTGCAGCTCAATTAAAAACTGAGGCTAGTAAATGGTAGTTGTTTGGAGTAAAGGAGCAAGGCTAGAACTGGAAAAAATTTATCATTATATCGCATTAGATTCTTTAAAGCACGCAATATTGGTTCGCGATGAACTTATTGATTAGACTATAGCACTTAGTGAGCATCCCGAAAAATACGCTCTAGATAAATATAAAATCAATAATGATGGCAGTTGGAGGGCCTTTGAAAAATATCATTATAGAATATCGTATAAAATTACTGCTCACCAAATACGGGTAGTGCGTTTACGCCACACAAGTAAATCTCCTTCTATAAATAAATTTTTCTCATCTGTTGCCATTTTCCATCACCCATCTTACATCATCCATATAACATATAGACTTTATTTTATTCCCTCAATCCTTCGTTTAGCCAAAAACAGTGCATTATATTTGTCCGCATGTCGGTATTGCTGTTTACCATTATCGTTTTATTAGGTGCTTTTTTAGCCGGCTTATTGGGCTCGCTAACAGGCTTGGGTGGTGGGGTAATTATTATACCCTTACTCACGCTGGCTTTGGGGGTCGATATTCATTATGCCATTGGTGCATCCATTGTTTCTGTTATCGCTACTTCTTCGGGGTCTGCGGCTGCTTACGTAAAAGAAGGGATTACCAATATTCGTATCGGTATGTTTTTAGAGATCGCTACGACAATAGGAGCCGTTTGTGGGGCAATTGTAGCCGTTTACCTTAATGCCAACTATATCGCCATTCTATTTGGCTGTATCCTGATTTTTTCGGCCATCATGACCTTAAAGAAAAAAGTAGATCATACTACTTTAGATAATTCCGATAAATGGGCCAATTTTTTTAAACTTAACGGATCTTATCCTGATAAAGGTGTAGATCATGCTTATGCAGTAAAACATGTTCCGGGCGGGTTTTTAATGATGCTTTTTGCCGGAACATTATCGGGTTTGCTGGGTATTGGAAGTGGAGCACTAAAAGTAATCGCAATGGATAATATTATGCGTTTGCCCTTTAAGGTATCAACCACGACCAGTAATTTTATGATGGGTGTTACGGCGGCGGCCAGTGCAGTGGTTTATTTGCACCGTGGCCAGATTGATCCGGGCATTGCCATGCCGGTGTGTATTGGCGTTTTAACCGGCGCAACCGTTGGCTCGAAAGTTTTGTTAAAGGCTAAAACCGGTAGACTTAAAATTGTATTTGCGGTGGTGGTTGCTTTTTTGGCACTGCAGATGATATATAAAGGAATAAGCGGATTATAATGAGTAAAGCAGGAAAAGAAAACCTAAACGATAAAGATATCCAGGTAATTTTGGGTACGCTTTTGCGTGCAGGGGTAATTATTTCGATGAGCATCGTATTAATAGGTGGTGCCATTTTCCTGATCCATCATAATGGAGCCATTACCGACTATAAAGTTTTTAAACCCGAGCTCAGCAAGTTTTCTTCTATAGTGGCCATATTTAAGGGGCTATCTACATTTCAGGGCGATGCCATTGTGCAGTTTGGGATCCTGATGTTAATTTTTACGCCAGTTGCCCGCATTGTTTTCGCTATTTTTAGCTTTTTAATTGAGCGCGATTACCTATATGTACTGATTGGATTTATCATTTTAACCATCATAACCATCAGTTTAAATGGTGGTTTGGCACATTAACATCTCTTTTTTAGTTAAATCCCATCATATCAGCAATTTATTTGAAAAAATATTTGGCTAACTATTTGAAAATTAATAATTCTTGTCTATCTTTGCCGTCCCTTTCGGGGGATGTACAACCACCTTGAACGAAGCCCTACTGCTTCGATGGGTGTTAAAAAGAAAAGATAAAATGTCAGGAATTATTGGAAAAAAAGTAGGAATGACCAGTATCTTTGATGCCGAAGGAAGAAACATTCCTTGTACGGTAATCGAGGCTGGGCCTTGTGTAGTTACACAAGTAAAGACCGAAGAAAAAGACGGGTATTCATCAATCCAATTGGGTTACGATGAGAAAAAAGAGAAAAACACAACTCAACCGTTAAAAGGCCATTTCGCGAAAGCAAACACAACTCCGAAACGCAAGCTGGTAGAATTCGATTCGTTTACAACTTCACTTAATTTAGGTGATGTAGTAACCGTTGACGCATTCGCAGAAGGCGATTTTGTTGATGTTGTAGGTACCTCAAAAGGTAAAGGTTTTCAAGGTGTTGTAAAACGCCACGGATTTGCCGGTGTTGGTATGCAGACTCACGGTCAGCATAACCGTTTACGTGCCCCAGGTTCATTGGGAGCATCATCATTCCCTTCACGTGTATTCAAAGGAATGCGCATGGCAGGAAGAACAGGTGGAGACAGGGTAAAAGTTCAGAACTTACAGGTTTTGAAAGTTTATGCTGAGCAAAACTTATTAGTAGTTAGTGGTTCCATTCCAGGAGCTAAAGGTTCTTACGTAATCTTAGACAAGTAATCAGATGGAAGTTAAAGTATTAAACATTTCAGGTAAAGAAACAGGTGCCAAGGTGCAACTTCCTGAATCGGTATTTGGTATCGAGCCTAACGACCACGCGATTTATTTAGATGTAAAACAGTATTTGGCTAACCAACGTCAAGGTACTCACAAATCTAAACAACGTAATGAGATTGCTGGTTCAACTCGCAAACTATACAAACAAAAAGGTACAGGTGGTGCCCGTGCTGGTAGCATTAAATCTCCGTTATTTAACGGTGGTGGTCGTGTTTTCGGTCCTCAGCCACGTGATTACAGTTTTAAATTGAACAAGAAATTAAAATCATTAGCACGTAAATCTGCTTTAGCATATAAAGCAAAAGATAACAACGTGGTAGTTTTAGAAGATTTCAACTTCGATACAATTAAAACTAAAAACTATACAAGTTTATTGGCTGCGTTAAACGTAGGTACTCAAAAAACTTTATTGGTTTTACCTGCACAAAATAATAATATCTATTTATCAAGCAGAAACGTTCAGAAAACTAAAGTGATTGCTGCAGCAGATTTGAATACTTATGATGTATTAAACGCTGGTGTACTTGTGTTAACTGCTGATTCTGTTAAAACTTTGGAGGAGGCATTTGCCAAATAATATGGACATTTTAAAAAAACCAATATTAACCGAAAAAGCTTCAGCTTTAACTGAGAAATCTAACCGTTTCACGTTTAGCGTTAACCACAAGGCTAACAAAATCCAGATTAAACAAGCCATTGAGAAATTGTACGGTGTAACCATCGTTGCAGTGAACACTATGGTTGTTGATGGAAAAGCTAAATCTCGTTACACTAAAGCAGGTTTTGTATCTGGCCGTAGCCCGAAATACAAAAAAGCAATCGTAACGTTAAAAGACGGCGAAACAATAGATTATTACGCAACCCTTTAATTTAATAATTCATTATAACTATGGGCTTAAGAAAATTTAAACCAGTTACTCCAGGTACCCGCTTCAGAGTTGGTGCTAGTTTTACGGAGATTACAGCAACCAAGCCCGAAAAATCATTGGTTGTATCATCAAAAAAGTCTGGTGGACGTAACAACACAGGAAAAATGACTATGCGCTACATGGGCGGTGGTCACAAAAAATCATATCGTTTAATCGACTTCAAACGCGATAAATTCGATATTCCTGCAACAGTAGCTACTGTTGAATACGATCCAAACCGTACTGCCCGCATCGCATTATTACATTATGCAGATGGCGAGAAGCGTTATATCATCGCTCCTGAAGGATTGCAAGTTGGTTCGGTATTATTATCCGGCGACAAAGCAGCACCAGAAGTAGGTAACACTTTAAAATTATCGAACATTCCATTAGGTTCTATCATCCACAACGTGGAGATTCACCCTGGAAAAGGAGCACAATTAGCTCGTAGTGCAGGTGCTTACGCACAATTAGCTGCCCGCGATGGTAAATATGCTACTTTGAAAATGCCTTCAGGCGAAACCCGTTTAATCCTGACTACTTGTCTGGCTACTATCGGTGCAGTATCTAACTCAGATCACGCAAACGAAGTATTAGGTAAAGCTGGTCGTAAACGTTGGTTGGGCCGTCGTCCGAGAACTAGACCGGTAGCGATGAACCCGGTAGATCACCCAATGGGTGGTGGTGAAGGTAGATCATCAGGTGGTCACCCACGTTCAAGAAATGGTATTTTAGCTAAAGGCTACAAAACCAGAGAACTTAAAAAATATTCTAATCGTTACATCATAGAGAGAAGGAAGAAATAATGGCTCGTTCGATAAAAAAAGGACCTTATATTGACCATAACGTAGAGAAAAAAGTAAACTCTATGAATGATTCAGGCAAAAAGTCTGTAATCAAAACTTGGTCTCGCAGATCAATGATATCACCAGATTTCGTGAATCATACATTTGCTGTACACAACGGAAATAAATTTATCCCTGTGTACGTAACAGAAAACATGGTTGGTCACAAGTTGGGAGAATTTGCTCCAACCAGAACATTCAGAGGACACGCTGAAAAGAAAAAATAATTAGACAATGGAAGCAATAGCAAAATTAAACAATTGTCCAACCTCACCGCGTAAGATGCGTTTGGTTGTAGATCTTATCAGAGGTGAACGTGTAGAAAAAGCATTAAGCATTTTAAAGTTTACCAATAAAGAAGCAGCAATAAGAGTTGAGAAATTATTATTATCTGCTATCAAAAACTGGGAATCTAAAAATGAAGGTGCTCGCCCTGAAGAAAACCAACTTTTTGTAAAAACAGTTATGGTTGATGGTGGCCGTCAGTTAAAACGCTTACGTCCAGCTCCTCAAGGCCGTGGATATAGAATTCGTAAACGTTCTAACCACGTAACGCTGATTGTAGATAGTAAAAGTACAGAAACAACTCAAAACTAATTTTAGGAAATGGGACAAAAAGCAAATCCAATAGGTAACAGGTTAGGTATCATCAAAGGATGGGATTCTAACTGGTTCGGTGGCAACAACTACTCCGATAAATTAGTTGAAGATGAGAAAATAAGAAAATACCTTTCTGCCCGTATCGCTAAAGGCGGTGTTGCAAAAGTAGTAATCGAGCGTACGTTAAAACGTATCACGGTAACTATCCACACAGCTCGTCCAGGTATCGTAATCGGTAAAGCAGGTGCTGAGGTTGATAAAATTAAAGAAGAGTTAAAGAAATTAACTAAAAAGGAAATTCAAATTAACATCTTCGAAATTAAACGCCCGGAACTTGATGCACAATTAGTTGCAGAAGGTGTTGCAAAACAATTAGAAGCAAGGATCTCATTCCGTAGAGCAATGAAATCTTCTATCGCATCAACCATGCGTATGGGTGCTGAAGGTATCAAAATCATGACTTCTGGTCGTTTAGGTGGTGCTGAGATGGCACGTACTGAGCAGTACAAAGAAGGAAGAGTGCCTTTGCATACCTTCCGTGCTGATATCGACTACGCTTTAGCTGAAGCCTTAACTACTTATGGTAAAATAGGTGTTAAAGTGTGGATCTGTAAAGGTGAGGTTTATGGAAAACGTGATTTGTCTCCAAACATTGGTGCAGCAAACAACGGTCCAAAAGGCCAGTCAGATAAACCAGCTTTCGGTGGAAGAGACAACCGTGGTGGTGGAAGAGATAACCGTGGCGGTGGTAACGACAGACGTGGTGGAAACCAAGGCGGTGGTCGTGGTCCAGGCCAGGGTGGTGCAAACAGAGGTGGTGGCGCAGGCGCTAACAGAGGTCCTCGTAAATAATTGATTTATTAACATCGTTTAACGATTAGAACAAAATAAAATGTTACAGCCAAAAAGAACGAAGTTCAGGAAGATGCAAAAAGGCAGAATGAAGGGTTTAGCTTCTCGTGGAGCTGAATTAGCATTCGGATCTTTCGGTATCAAATCTTTAGAAGCTACTTGGATCACAAGTCGCCAGATAGAGGCTGCCCGTATTGCCGTAACACGTTTCATGAAACGTGAAGGTCAAGTATGGATCAGGATATTCCCGGACAAACCAGTAACTAAGAAACCTGCTGAGGTACGTATGGGTAAAGGTAAAGGTGCTCCTGAATATTGGGTAGCAGTTGTAAGACCAGGACGTGTAATTTTCGAAGCTGAAGGTGTGCCTTTAGAAGTTGCTAAAGAAGCATTGCGTTTAGCAGCTCAGAAATTACCGATCCAAACCAAATTCGTAGTACGTAGAGATTACGTAGAAGCATAGTAAAGTGTTGAGGTGAATGTTGTAAATACTTGTTTATTATAACCGCTACACTCAACGTAAAAGAAAAAGAAAAATGAAAAATTCAGAAATCACAGGGCTTTCAAAAGAAGAATTAGTAGCTAAGATTGCGGAAGAAAAAGAGAACTTATCAAAATTGAAGTTCGCTCACACTATTTCAGCTATCGAAAATCCTTCACGCATTGCAAAAGTAAGGAAAGACATAGCCCGTTTAAACACTGAGTTGACTAAAGTGAAAAACACTGAGTCAGCTACTGAAACTAAATAATTTGAGAGTCGACATGGAAAGACAATTAAGAAAAACAAGAACCGGGTTAGTGGTAAGCAACAAGATGGATAAATCTGTTGTAGTGAGCGTGGAACGTAAAGTAAAACACCCGATTTATGGTAAGTTCGTAAAGAAAACTACCAAATTTATGGCTCACGACGAGAAAAACGAATGCGGTATCGGTGATACAGTATTAATTATGGAAACTCGTCCTTTGAGTAAAAACAAGAACTGGAGATTGGTACAAATTTTAGAAAGAGCTAAATAAGATGGTACAACAGGAATCGAGATTAAACGTTGCTGATAACAGCGGCGCAAAAGAAGTATTAGTAATTCGCGTGCTAGGTGGAACCGGCAAACGTTATGCTTCAATTGGTGATAAAGTAGTTGTTACCGTAAAAAGCGCGTTACCTTCAGGTAACATTAAAAAAGGTACAGTTTCTAAAGCAGTTGTTGTAAGAACTAAAAAAGAAATCCGTCGTAAAGATGGTTCTTATATCCGTTTTGACGATAATGCTGCTGTATTATTGAACGCACAGGATGAGCCAAGAGGTACACGTATCTTTGGCCCGGTTGCGAGAGAACTACGTGAAAAACAATTCATGAAAATTGTATCATTAGCACCGGAGGTATTATAAAATGGGAAACAAAGTAAATACACCATCAAAACTTAAAATCCGCACAGGAGATTTAGTTAAAGTCATTGCTGGCGATTCAAAAGGTCAACAAGGAAAAGTACTTTCAGTACTTATAGATAAAAACAGAGCCATTGTGGAAGGCATTAACTTAGTATCTAAACATACTAAACCAAATGCTGCTAATCCAAACGGTGGTATTATTAAAAAAGAAGCTGCTCTTCACATTTCTAACTTGATGTTGGTTGATCCAAAATCTGGTAAAGCTACCCGCGTAGGTCGTAAACTTAACGCAGATGGTAAATTAGTTAGAGTTGCTAAAATTTCAGGAGAGGAGATTAAATAATGGCTACACCTAGATTAAAAAGCAAATACAAAGAAGAAGTTGTAAATGCACTAAAAGAAAAATTTCAGTACAAAACTGTAATGCAGGTTCCTAAATTGGAAAAAATCTGTATCAATCAGGGTGTTGGTCGTTTTTCTGTTACAGATAAAAAGATTATGGATACCACGATCGTTGAGTTGACTACCATTACTGGTCAGCAAGCGGTTCCGGCTAATTCAAAGAAAGATATCTCTAACTTTAAATTACGTAAAGGTATGCCGGTAGGTGTACGTGTTACTTTACGCGATAACAACATGTACGAGTTCTTAGATCGTTTGATCTCTGTAGCTTTGCCTCGTATCCGCGATTTCAAAGGTATCAATGATAAAGGATTTGATGGAAAAGGTAACTATACATTAGGTGTTACTGAGCAAATCATCTTCCCTGAGATTAATATCGATAAAATCAATAAAATTTTAGGTATGGATATAACTTTCGTAACTTCGGCAAAATCTGACGTTGAAGCGCTTGAGTTATTGAAACAATTCGGATTACCATTTAAAAATCAAAAAACAGCAGAATAATGGCAAAAGAAGGTGTAAAAGCACGCGAAGTTAAGCGCCAAAAATTGGTAGCTAGATACGCTGAAAAACGTGCAGTATTAAAAGCTGCAGGAGATTTCGAGGGTTTAGATAAATTACCTAAAAACTCATCTCCGGTACGTTTACACAACCGTTGTAAATTAACTGGTCGCCCTCGTGGATATATGCGTACCTTTGGTATTTCAAGGGTAACGTTCCGCCAGATGGCACTAGACGGTAAAATACCAGGTGTTAAAAAAGCATCTTGGTAATATAAAGTACTAGTACTGAGTATCAAGTATAGAGTAGCAAGTATCAGGACCATATGGGACTTGATACTTGTATCTTATTACTTGATACTTATTTCTATACTAAAAAAGAATTTTAACCGGTAGCAGGTCCCATCGCCGGGTGGTGACAGGAAACCACTACCACAAATAATAAAAAATGAATACAGATCCAATAGCAGATTATTTAACAAGAGTAAGGAATGCCATTAAGGCCAACCACCGTGTTGTAGAAATTCCTGCATCAAACCTTAAAAAAGAAATTACTAAAGTTCTTTTTGACAAAGGTTACATCGCGAACTACAAGTTTGAAGATACTACAGTTCAAGGCACCATTAAAATTGCTTTGAAATACAATCCAATTACTAAAGTTCCTGCTATTCGTACATTAGTGCGAGTAAGTAAACCAGGTTTGAGAAACTATGCTGGTGTTGAAAATATGCCAAGAGTATTAAACGGTTTAGGTATCGCAATCTTATCTACTTCTAAAGGTGTAATGACCGATAAAGAAGCAGCCAAATTAAACATTGGTGGTGAGGTATTGTGTCACGTTTATTAATATTAGGAGAACAGCACAATGTCAAGAATAGGAAAAGCCCCAATTACAATCCCTGCAGGTGTTACAATTACCGTATCAAAAGATAACGTAGTAACTGTAAAAGGTCCTAAAGGTGAATTAACACAAGCAGTAGATTCAGATATCACTGTAAGTCAGGAAGACGGAATTTTAACAGTTCAACGTCCTTCAGAACAAAAGAAACACAAAGCATTACACGGTTTATATCGCTCATTGCTTAACAACATGGTTGTTGGTGTTACAGAAGGTTATAAATTAACTCAAGAATTAGTAGGTGTTGGTTACCGTGCTACAAACCAAGGTAACACACTAGATCTGGTTTTAGGTTATTCTCACCACTATGTATTCCAGTTACCAGAAGAGATTAAAGTAACTACATCTTCAGAAAAAGGTCAGACGCCTAAAATCATTTTAGAAAGTATTGACAAACAATTGATCGGTCAGGTAGCAGCGAAAATCCGTTCGTTACGTGCACCAGAGCCATATAAAGGTAAAGGTATCAAGTTTGTAGGTGAAGTGTTAAGAAGAAAAGCAGGTAAATCAGCATCTAAAAAATAGTAATCATGGCAGGTAAAAAATTATCAAGAAGAGATCGTATTAAAAAAGGGATCAGAAAAAGACTTACCGGTTCGGAAGAACGTCCAAGGTTATCTGTATATAGAAGCAATAAAGGGATTTATGCGCAGGTAATTAACGATGTAACCGGTAAAACAATAGCATCAGCATCATCATTATCGAAAGATTTTACTGGTACTGGAAACAAAAGCGATCAGTCGGTTGCAGTAGGCAAATTAGTTGCCGAAAAAGCAATCGCTGCAGGTGTTAAAGAAGTTGTTTTCGATAGAAATGGCTATTTATACCACGGTCGTGTAAAATCGTTGGCAGAGGGTGCCCGCGAAGCTGGTTTAGTATTTTAATCTGAAGAAAAAGTAAGATGTCAACTATTAATATAAAAAGAGTAAAAACCACCGATATCGAATTAAAGGATCGTTTGGTTAGTATACAACGTGTTGCCAAAGTAACCAAAGGTGGCCGTACTTTCAGCTTCTCAGCAATTGTTGTTGTAGGTGATGAAAACGGTGTTGTTGGTTTCGGTTTAGGTAAAGCGAAAGAGGTAACTGAAGCAATCGCTAAAGGTGTGGATGATGCTAAAAAGAACTTGGTAA
The DNA here is from genome assembly GCF_059423705.1 of Pedobacter sp. GW460-11-11-14-TSB4. Taxonomy (NCBI): domain Bacteria; kingdom Pseudomonadati; phylum Bacteroidota; class Sphingobacteriia; order Sphingobacteriales; family Sphingobacteriaceae; genus Pedobacter; species Pedobacter sp. GW460-11-11-14-TSB4. The sequence goes on along the minus strand of NZ_JBWKYI010000017.1, from coordinate 52,106 downwards.
AAGTTCCAATTTTAAACGGTACTGTTCCTCACGAGCAAATCGGTAAATTCTCAGGTGGTTTCGTTTTAATCAAACCAGCTGCAGTAGGTACCGGAGTAATTGCTGGTGGTGCGATGCGTGCTGTATTAGAGAGTGCTGGCGTGCATAACGTATTGGCAAAATCTAAAGGATCATCTAACCCACACAACGTGGTAAAAGCAACTGTTGATGCATTAACTAAAATGCGTGATGCTTATACAGTAGCCCAAACCCGTGGTATAGATTTAAACAAAGTATTTAACGGATAATATCATGGCTAAGATCAAAATAACACAAGTAAAAAGCGTTATCGACAGAAGCGAGCGCCAAAAAAGAACCGTTCAGGCTTTGGGTTTATCTAAAATGAACCAAAGTGTTGAGGTTGAAGCTACACCGCAAATTATCGGTATGGTTCGCAAAGTGAACCACCTGGTAGCAATCGAAGCAATCTAGTAAAAGTTTTAAAGGTAGTATGGGCTAAAACCTGTACTACCTTTATATATGTTTAATCGTTGTACCTGTTTAGTGAAAGCGAAGGGCAACACAAATTCAAAAAAATGAATTTAAGTAATTTAAAACCTGCAGTAGGTTCTACAAAAAACAGCAAAAGAATTGGTCGTGGTACAGGTTCTGGTCGTGGCGGTACTTCAACTCGTGGTCACAAAGGTGCGGGTTCTCGTTCAGGTCACAAAACCAAAATCGGTTTCGAAGGTGGTCAAATGCCTTTACAACGTCGTGTGCCTAAAGTTGGTTTCAAACCAATCAACCGTACAGAATATGTTGGTGTAAACTTAGATGTTTTACAAGCATTAGCTGAAAAACACAGCTTAACAACTATCGATTTCGCTGCTTTACAAGCACATGGTTTAGCTTCTAAAAACGACTTAGTTAAAATTTTAGGTCGTGGTGAAGTTAAAGCAAAGCTAGAAATTACAGCACATGCGTTCTCTGCAACCGCACAAAAAGCTATTGAAGCTGCAGGTGGTTCTATTGTAAAATTGTAATTATTAAATGAAGAAGCTATTTACTACTTTAAGTAATATCTGGAAAATTCAGGAATTAAAAGAGCGTATATTGTTTACGCTCTTAATTCTTTTGGTATACCGTTTCGTATCTCACGTGGTTTTACCAGGTGTAGATCCAACTGCTTTAGGCAATAACGAAAAATCAGGAATCTTAGGCTTACTAGATATGTTTGCCGGAGGTTCTTTCTCTCGTGTGTCTATTTTAGCATTGGGGGTAATGCCTTATATCTCTGCATCGATTGTGGTGCAACTATTGGGTATTGCTGTTCCTTCTTTCCAAAAAATGCAGAAAGAAGGCGAAAGTGGTAGAAAGAAAATGAACCAGATTACCCGTTACCTAACGGTAGCGATCACAATCGTTCAATCTGTTGGTTACGTTAAAACGCAAGTTCCTGCAGAAGCTATTTTATTGCCAAATACTTTATTCTTAGTGTTGTCTACGTTTGTATTAACAGCAGGTACATTATTTGTAATGTGGTTAGGCGAAAAAATTACTGATAAAGGTATTGGTAACGGTACATCACTAATCATTATGGTTGGTATTATTGCCCGTTTACCAGTTGCAATTTCTCAGGAATTTAGTGCACGCGTAGGTTCATCTAGTGAAGGTGGAGGTCCCGTGGCATTGGTTTTAGAGATCGTTGCATTATTTGCAGTGGTAATGTTTACCATTTTAATTGTTCAAGGTGTACGTAAAGTACCTGTACAATACGCAAAGAAAATTGTTGGTAACCGCCAGTTTGGTGGTGTTCGTCAGTACATTCCGTTAAAGGTAAATGCTGCTGGTGTAATGCCAATCATTTTTGCTCAGGCGTTAATGTTCATCCCAGGTGCTTTAATGCAGTTTGTTCCTTCATTACAAGGTTCTTGGTTAATCCAGTTCAGTAACACAACTTCGTTGGCTTATAGCTTAACGTTCGCATTTTTAATTATCGCATTTACTTTCTTCTATACTGCAATTACAGTTAATCCAACTCAAATGAGTGACGATATGAAGAAAAATGGTGGTTTTATCCCAGGTGTTAAACCGGGTTTTGCAACATCAACTTTTATTGATGATGTAATTTCTAAAATCACTTTCCCAGGTGCGGTATTTTTAGCGATCATTGCTATTTTACCTTCGTTAGCGGTTAAGTTCGGCATTAAACAAGAGTTTGCGCACTTCTTCGGTGGTACTTCTTTATTGATTTTGGTTGGTGTTGTATTGGATACTTTACAGCAGATCGAAAGTTATTTATTGATGCGCCATTATGATGGTTTGATGAAAACGGGTAGAGTTACTGGCAGAACAGGTGTTCCTGCTGCAAGTAGCAACGCAGCGTTGTAGTGTAACGGATGTCTAAAATTTATTACAAATCTCTTGAGGAGATCGAGTTAATAAGAGAAAGTTCCATGCTTGTTTCTAAAACTTTGGCCGAAGTGGCTAAGGTGATAAAAGCAGGCATGACTACTATCCAGTTAGATAAACTAGCCTATGAGTTTATAAGTGACCACGGAGCGATTCCGGCATTTTTAAACTATAATGGTTTCCCAAATTCTTTATGTATTTCGCCAAATGAGCAGGTTGTTCATGGTTTTCCAAGCGAATACATCATCAAGGAAGGCGACTTGATTTCAGTTGATTGTGGCGTAATTAAAAACAATTATTTTGGCGATTCGGCCTATACTTTCTCCATCGGGGAAATTGATGCCGAAAAACAGAAATTGGTTGAGGTTACCAAACGTTGCCTGGAACTGGGTATAGAAAAAGCGGTTGTGGGTATGCGTATCGGTGATATCGGTTTCGCAGTTCAACAATATGCAGAAGCTAATGGATTTGGGGTAGTAAGAGAGCTTGTAGGACATGGTGTTGGTGTAAAACTTCACGAGAAACCAGAAGTTCCGAATTATGGGAAACGTGGTGCAGGGCCAAAACTTGAAGAAGGAATGGTCATTGCGATAGAACCCATGATCAATGCAGGCGTAGCCGGTGTTAAATTCCATAACGATGGATGGACGGTAACCAGTAAAGACAATAAACCATCGGCACATTTTGAACACACAGTAGCTGTAAAAAAGGGCAAAGCAGATGTTTTATCAACGTTTTCTATAATAGAAGAAGTTTTACAACAAAAAAAATAAATAATTAAAATTTTTTATTTAATTTTGCAACCCTGTTTAGAAGCAGCTAATTAAGTAACAATCAATAAAATATGGCTAAACAAGCCTCAATTGAACAAGACGGAGTAATAAGAGAAGCATTATCCAATGCGATGTTCAGAGTTGAACTCGAGAACGGGCATGAGATTATTGCGCACATTTCAGGAAAGATGAGGATGCACTACATCAAGATTCTTCCTGGGGATAAAGTTAAATTGGAAATGTCTCCTTATGATTTAACAAAAGGACGCATTACTTATAGATACAAATAAAATGAAAGTTAGATCATCAATTAAAAAACGTAGCGCTGATTGTAAGATTATTCGCCGTAAAGGTAAACTTTACGTAATCAACAAGAAAAATCCTAAATACAAACAACGTCAAGGGTAATTAAAAAATATTGTAATTAACCGCACAACGGTGGCCCGCCGTTCGGAATTACTTAAAACATAAATAAATATGGCAAGGATTTCAGGTATTGATTTACCAAGAAACAAAAGAGGTGAGATCGGTTTAACCTATATCTACGGAATTGGTAGAACAACTGCTCAACGTATTTTAACTACGGCAGGTATCGATTTAAACAAAAAAGTACAAGACTGGTCTGATGATGAGTTATCAGCAATCCGTACAATGATTAACGATGAGATTAAAGTGGAAGGTGCTTTACGCTCAGAGGTTCAGTTAAACATCAAACGTTTAATGGATATTGGTTGTTACCGTGGTTTACGTCACAGAAAAGGTTTACCTTCTCGTGGTCAGCGTACTAAAAACAACTCACGTACTCGTAAGGGTAAGAGAAAAACAGTTGCTAACAAGAAAAAAGCTACTAAGTAATAGATAGGTATGAGGTGTGAGATTTTAGATGTGCGAACCATATCTTTAAAATCTACTCAGATCTGGAATAAAAGATAAATAGTAGGATACTGAGTATCGGGGTAGAGAAAGTCTCATATCTCAAGTCTCATATCTAAAATCTAAAAGATAAAATGGCTAAGAGTAAAAAAGTAACAAAAAAACGTATCGTTGTAATTGAGCCTGTTGGTCAGGCGCATATCAATGCTACCTTCAACAACATTATCGTTACCTTAACAAACAACAACGGACAGACTATTTCATGGTCATCTGCTGGTAAAATGGGCTTTAAAGGTTCTAAAAAGAACACACCTTATGCAGCTGGTCAAGCAGCTTCAGATTGTGGTAAAGTTGCGTTTGATTTAGGTTTACGTAAAGTTGAAGTATTTGTAAAAGGTCCGGGTTCAGGTCGTGAGTCTGCAATCAGAACTTTGCAAGTAGCAGGTATCGAAGTAACATCTATTAAAGATATTACTCCACTTCCTCACAACGGATGTCGTCCTCCTAAAAAGAGAAGAGTTTAATTAATTTTAAAGCTAAGAATCTCCAGCTTCAGGTTGGATGATACTTTAAAACAGAAAAAAAATGGCAAGATATACAGGCCCAAAATCAAAAATCGCCCGTAAATTCAGAGAACCAATCTTCGGTCCTGATAAGGTGTTAGACAGAAAAAATTATCCTCCTGGGCAACATGGCTCATCAAAAAGAAGAGGAAAACAATCTGAATATGCGATCCAGTTAATGGAGAAACAAAAAGTAAAATATACTTATGGTGTATTAGAAAAACAATTCAGTAACTTGTTTAAAAAAGCATCTTCTCGTGCTGGTATTACCGGTGATAACTTACTTCAGTTATTAGAAGCACGTTTAGATAACACAGTTTACCGTTTAGGTATTTCAACAACCCGTTCTGGTGCACGCCAGTTAGTTAGCCATAAACACGTAACCGTGAATGGTGAAGTTGTAAATATCCCTTCTTATCAGTTAAAAGCTGGTGATGTGGTTGCTGTTCGTGAAAAATCTAAATCTTTAGAATCAATTAGTAACTCAGTTGCAGGTAGAACAATTAATAAGTTTGCCTGGTTAGAATGGAACGCTAGTGAATTAACTGGTAAATTCTTAACCTACCCTCAACGTGATGAGATTCCTGAAAACATTAAGGAAAACTTAATCATCGAGTTGTACTCAAAGTAATAAATGATCTGGTTAATTACCTCAAAAGGGTAATTAACTTTTTTCATGTTACTATATATTCAATAACGAATTTAAAAAATTATAAATGGCAATTTTAGCATTTCAGAAACCAGACAAAGTGATCATGCAGAAATCAACTGATTTCGATGGCACATTTGAATTTCGTCCTTTAGAGCCCGGTTTCGGTGTAACAATTGGTAATGCCTTAAGAAGAATCTTACTTTCTTCATTAGAAGGTTATGCTATTACTACTATTCGTTTTTCAGGCGTTTCTCACGAATTTTCTACCATGAAAGGTGTTGTAGAAGATTTAACTGATATTATCTTAAACTTAAAACAAGTGCGTTTTAAGAAAACAGGTGATTCAGGTGATTCTGAAAAAGTTTTCATCATCGTTAATGGTCAAGATCAGTTTAAAGCTGGTGATATCACTAAATTCTCTAACAACTTTACAGTTTTAAACCCTGAGCATGTAATTTGCAACATGGATAAATCTGTTACTTTGGAAGTGGAATTAACCATCAATAAAGGACGTGGTTATGTACCTGCTGAAGAAAATAAAGTTGCTGATGCTGTTGTAGGTGTAATCGCAATCGATTCGATTTATACTCCAATGAAAAATGTAAAATACACGATCGAAAACTTTCGTGTTGAGCAAAAAACGGATTATGAAAAATTGGTTTTAGATATCTCTACTGACGGTTCAATTCATCCTGAAGAAGCATTAAAAGAAGCGGCTAAGATCCTTATCCAACACTTTATGTTATTCTCTGATGAGAATTTGGTATTAGAATCTCAAGCTAAAGAAGAAACTAAAGAAGTTGATGAGGAAATTTTACATATGCGTAAAATCCTTAAAACTGAATTAGTGGATATGGATCTTTCAGTTAGGGCATTAAACTGCTTAAAAGCTGCTGATATCCGTACTTTAGCTGATTTAGTTTCTTACGATGTGGCTGATATGTTAAAATTCAGAAACTTCGGTAAAAAATCTTTAACAGAGATCCAGGAATTAGTAAAATCAAAAGGTTTATCATTTGGTATGAACCTGTCTAAATTTAAATTAGACGAAGAGTAGCCCCTAAATCCCCTAAAGGGGACTTAGAAAAATAAATAATTTTTCACAGTGTATAATTCCCTCAGCTTAATTGCAACGAGACGGTATACACTCAATTAAAAAACAATGAGACACGGTAAAAAAGTAAACCACTTAGGTAGAACCGCAAGCCACAGAAAGGCGATGTTAGCTAACATGGCTTCATCACTTATTTTGCACAAAAGAATTACAACAACTTTAGCTAAAGCTAAAGCTTTACGTACTTATGTTGAGCCAATTATCACTAAATCAAAAAATGATACTACTCACTCACGTCGTACAGTATTTGCTTACTTACAAGATAAAGAAGTAGTAACTATTTTATTCCGCGAAGTTGCTGAGAAAGTTGCAAACCGTCCAGGTGGTTACACTCGTATCATTAAATTAAACAACCGTTTAGGTGATAACGCTGAAATGGCTTTAATTGAATTGGTAGACTACAATACAGTTTACGGTAAAGATGCAGAGGTTAAAGAAGAGAAGAAAACAACTCGTCGTGGTAGAAGTAAAGCTACTGCTGCACCTAAAGCTGCTGAAGCGAAAGCTGAAGTTGCCGAAGAAGTTGCTCCTGCTGAAGAAGCGCCTGCTACAGAAGAACCTAAAGGAGAATAATTTTATTCACCTTAAGCATAAGAAAGTCCTGTTCGAAAGAGCAGGACTTTTTTGTTTTTGTGCCGTTATATCGTAACATCAGACACCGCATGATCCATGGCATAAATTCCACTAGGCAACCGGCTACCTGCTAATAAACCATTGACTAATGAACTCATGAACGAAATGAGCAAACGTTTGTCTCATTTTTTCATTACATAGCTTTATTTCAGTCAGGTATCTATAAATTAGCCAAAAACAAATTTGAAATGAAATTTAGGCTTTTTCTCTTACTCTGTCTTTTCGGACAGTTATCTCTTAATGCTCAAACACTAAAATACACCAATGGTAATAATGCCTGGAATCCCGATTCGTTAGGTAACCATAGGGTTGTTGTACAGTTTGCCGGTACAGGCAAAATTGCCCATGCAAAAATCGATTGGCGCAGAAGGGATGAACATCCGGAGCTAAAAGGAATCATCATAAAAGATGCAAATGGTAAAACTGTTTCAGTTGCAGGTACAGATAAACTGACCAGGGAAAGTGCTGATATTTATTTTGAAGCAGCAGGAGCTGGAAAATATTATATCTATTATCTTGCATATAAAAATGAAGGCAGGGACAATTATCCTAAAGGCGTTTATTTAAAACCTAAACAAGTAGATCAAAGCTGGTTAAACCAGGCTAAACTAGTAAAAGTAAATACATCTGTTTTAGAGATTCAATCTATCGATGCTTTTAACGCTTTTTATCCGATGGAGGTTATTGCCACAGGTAAAGAAACAGCAGCCATTAAAGCTAAATATGCAGCAGAAGCTTTTATTGTTTTTCCGGAGGACAGGATGTATCCGATTAAGATGCAAAATGACTTACCTTATCGTTGGGTACAAAAAGGCGCTACAAATACTTTTACAGGGTCAGCTGCTAAAGGCGAAAACTATGCTTTTCAACTGGGTGTATTCGCATTGAGAGAACTGAAAAATGTAGTGGTTAGCTTCGGCGATTTAAAAACCGCAACAGGAAAAGTGATTTCTTCAAAATACATTAATTGTTTGAATACCAATGGAACCAGTTACGATAACAAACCTTTAGTTGAAACCGTAAATGTAGCTTCTGGTAAGATTCAGCCCATGTGGATTACGGTGAACGTCCCTAAAAATACCGCTGCTGGTATTTATGCTGGAAAGTTTACAGTGAAAGCCAATGGGAAATCTAAAGTAATCGATGCCAAAATCACGGTAAGTAATGAAGTTTTAGCCGATGCCGGTGTAGGCACTCCAGATAAACAGACCCGCTTAACCTGGTTAAATTCTACTTTAGCACAATCGAATACAGTTGTTGCTCCTTATACGCCACTAACGGTTGATGGCAATGTGATCTCGCTATTAGGAAGAAAGTTCGAAATTAATACAGATGGTTTCCCTAAGCAGATTCAAACCTTCTTTAATGCCGAAATGACGGCTTATAGCGAAAAACCAAATAATATCCTGGCCGAGCCTATTCACTTTCATTTTTTTAATACACCAAAAACACAAGAGAAATTGGTTCCTAGTAATTTCCGGATCACCAGTAAGGAAGCTGGAACGGTAAAGTGGACGGCCACGAATACTTCAGAAAACCTGAAAATGGATTTGGAAGGTGCTTTGGAGTTTGATGGTTACGTACATTACGTAGTTAAGGTTACCGCTTTAAAAGATGTGGAGTTTAGCAATGTTGATTTTCATATCCCATTTGATAAAAATTCAACAAAATATTTGATGGGCTTAGGTGAAAAGGGTGGTGTTAGACCAGATACCGTAAAATGGAAATGGGATGTGGCCAATAAAAACCAGGATGCCGTTTGGATTGGGAATGTAAATGCCGGGCTCTACTATAATTTAAGAGATGAGAACTATGTTCGCCCGCTTAATACCAATTTCTATCTTCAGAAGCCTTTATTATTGCCTAAATCGTGGGGTAATGGAGATAAAGGGGGAATCCAGATCAATGTTAAAGGCAGTTCGATGCTTGCTGATAACTTTACCGGTGCAAGAAACATGAAAAAAGGCGATGTGCTTTATTATAATTTCAATTTATTAATCACGCCCTTCCACTTGCTAAACACCGATTTTCAATGGGATAACCGCTTCTATCATAAATATGGCGATTTAGATACGATTAAAGCTAAAGGTGCAACCGTAGTGAACATCCACCATGCCACACCGATCAATCCCTGGATCAACTACCCGTTTATCGAATGGAAAAAGATGAAAGATTATATTGGTAATGCACATTCGAAAGGTTTAAAAGTTAAAATTTACAATACGGTTCGCGAGTTATCTAACCATGCATATGAGTGGCCCGCTTTAAGAAGTTTAGGTACTGAGGTGTACTCTCCGGGTAAGGGCGGTGGCTTTAGCTGGTTACAGGAACATTTAGATTCTAATTATATTGCTGCCTGGTTTGTGCCTGAAATTAAAGATGCTGCCGTAATTAACAGCGGTATGAACCGTTGGCACAACTATTATGTAGAAGGTATGAACTGGTTGGTCAACAATGTCGGGATTGATGGGGTATACTTAGATGATGTGGCTTTCGATCGGGTAACGATGAAACGTATTAAACGTGTATTGACACAGGATAACCACCCTGGTATTATCGACTTACACTCGGCCAATCAATACAACAAAAGCGACGGCTTTAACAATAGTGCCATCCTATATTTGGAACATTTTCCTTACCTGAACCGTTTATGGTTTGGTGAGTATTTCGATTACCAAAAAAACAATCCCGATTTCTTTTTAACAGAAGTAAGTGGAATTCCTTTTGGATTAATGGGAGAGATGCTGCAAGATGATGGAAACCCTTGGCGCGGTATGATTTACGGTATGACAAGTCGTTTAGGCTGGTCTGACAAAAGTGATCCAAAACCTTTATGGAAGGCCTGGGATAACTTTGGCATAAAAGGATCTGAGATGATCGGTTACTGGAGTGAAAATTCTCCGGTTAAAACCGATAACGCTAAAGTATTGGCAACTGTTTACAAACAAAAGGGTAAAACCATGATTGCATTAGCCAGCTGGGCAGAGGGTGATGTAAAGGTTAATTTAACCATCGATTGGGCCAAGTTAGGTTTAGATGCCGGTAAAGTAAAAATAGCCGCTCCTGCAATTGATAAATTCCAAACAGCTGGAAGTTATCCCGATGGAAAATCTATTCCTATTGAAAAAGGAAAAGGTTTGATATTGATAGTAGAATAAAATATCGTCGTCACCCTGAACTTGTTTCGGGAACTTTGTAACAGAAACGACGTACCGATAATGCAAATAATATTATATCGTCATTTCGAGCGGAGTGCAGCGCAGTCGAGAAATCTATTATAGATCTCTCCATTTCGCTATGCTCCAGTCGAGATGACGATTTTTTTTGAGAAGCTATACCTTCACGTTCTCCATTCCGTACTGTTTCAGCACATCTTCAGGAACACCGGCCCATTGGTTTGGTGCATTACCGACATAACCAATATCTTTTACGCCAATTTCTGTAGTGTAAAAACCTGATGCAGTTAAATCTCTCATTCTATTGAAAAAAGTTACACCTGCCTGCATTTCGGGTCTGGCTTTTTTAGGATAAGCAATTTCATCCACAATCGAAATCTGTTGGTCTGCTGATGCTTCCACAAATGATTTTTGGAATTTATTAAAGCTATATACATCCAGCCATTTTAGGCCACCACGCATGGGTACTTGATGTTCAGGGATATCTTTTACAATAAATTCGATAAACTCTGGCACTTTAGCATCAGATGCGCTGCCTGATACATCATCTTTAGGAATAATAATATCAGCCAGAACGGTAATGGTGGCCATTTCATGTTTAGTAAAAAATGTCTCGGCCTTTAATTTCTTATCCCGGTCTAATTCCCATTGCTCTCTTCCAGCTTCTTTTGCGCTTTCTTCTGGTGCGGCAACTTCGGTTTTGGTTTCGGGCTGCTTACAGGCATCAAGCAGCACAGTTGTACTTATGGCTGTTAAACCTAATGCTTTTAGCGAATCACGTCTGTTCATATGGTAATTCTTTAAATGTTTTGTTTTTTCTTTTGAGCTAAAATATATTCGGCGGTACGCATAGAAAGTGCCAAAATTGTCCAGGTGGCATTTTTATCACCTTGTTGAACAAATGGACCAGCATCTACTACAAACAGGTTTTTACAGTCGTGTGCCTGGCAGTATTTGTTTAACGCTGATTTTTTAGGGTCGTCGCCCATGCGAATGGTTCCAACTTCGTGGATAATTTTTCCGGGGTTGAGTAAACCGTAATTGGTATCTGCGCCCTGAATTTCAGAAGTAACCACCGCACCCATTTCTTTCATGATGGAAAGGAAGGTTTCCTGCATATGTTTAGCCTGCAGAATTTCATCTTTAGCCCATTTATAGTTAAATCTTAAAACCGGGATACCGTATTTATCTACCGTATTGGGGTCAATTTCACAATAGTTATCTTCTCTGGCGATTGCCGTACCACGGCCAGCCATTCCAACACCAGTTCCATAGAAACGACGGTAATCATCCTTCAACGATTTTCCATAACCTCCGGCTTCTTTCATTTTGCCATCCCTGCCAGGTACCATTCCGTTCATCTGCGCTACGCCGCCGCCAAAGCCATATGCAGGCATGCCCATACCACCCCAATATTCGATGTGGTAACCACGTGGAAAGTTTAGTTTACGGTTATCTAACCACCATGGCGAATAGATATGCACACTGCCCAAGCCATCTTCATTATAACGTTTTCTATCCATTAATTGTGGAAGAAAACCCGAAACACTTGCTCCGGTAGAGTCATGCAGGTATTTTCCAACTACACCACTGCTATTGGCCAAACCATTCGGGTGAGATGTTGATTTTGAATTCAATAAAATACGCGCTGATTCGCAGGCGCTGGCTCCTAAAATAACCAGTTTGCCATTTACCTGGTATTCTTGCAGGTCTTTTCGGTTTACGTATGAAACGCCTTTTGCAGAACCATCTTTATCGGTAATAACTTCGCGCACCATGGCATCGGTAATTACAGTCAGGTTTCCTGTTTTTACAGCAGGGTTGACCAAACATGATGACGATGAAAAATCGCCATAAACTTTACAGCTTCTACCGCATTGGCCGCAATAGAAACAAGGTGCACGGTCGTTGTTATTGGGCAAGGCTTCGGTAAGTACCGATCCACGGCCGGTAATTACTTTTACCCCTGCCTTTTCTGCACCTTTTTTTATAAAAAGTTCGTTTAATCGTGGTTTTGGCGGTTTCATAAAAATGCCGTCTGGCTCATTTTCCAAACCTTCTGCAGTTCCATAAATACCAATCATGCGGTCGACTTTATCGTAGAAGGGTTTTACATCAGCGTAGGTAATAGGCCAGGCATCAGTTAAGCCATCTTTAGGTTTAAAATCTTCAGGCCCCATTCGCAAAGAAATCCTTCCCCAGTGATTGGTACGGCCACCGAGCATACGCGAACGGAACCATTCGAATTCGCTTTTATTTTTCTGGGTATAAGGTTCGCCTTCTAATTCCCATCCTCCATAAGAAGCATCAAAATCTCCAAATGGACGTGTTGTACTGGCGCCACGACGGGGAGATTCCCAGGGCCATTTTAATTGATGTGAATCTAGTCGTGGATCGAAATTTTGACCAGCCTCTAGCAATAGAACCTTTTGACCTGCATGTGCCAGAACGTATGCGGCCATTCCGCCACCTGCACCTGAGCCAACAATAATGGCATCATAAACGGTAGGCGATTTTTTTATCTGAAAGTCACTCATGAATTGTGGTTAGATGTTTTTATATACTCTAATCTAAAACTTAATTTTTTGAAAAAAAAGTGTTCAGCTACTTTGGAATCAATATAGATAATATAGCCCATGCGTATTTCTAAATCGTATTACGTCATTCATTTATTTAGAGCTCTGATAAAGGTTTTCTAGCAGAAATTCATTTCATTTTCCCTTTTACATCTTCCATCATTCGCTGTATAGTCGCTCTATTGTTACATTATTTCCTGAATGTTCAGCTCCGGATAAACTTGATTATCTTTGCAGTTCAAATCAATGTCAGTGTCAGAATACAACAACCAATTTACTACTGCTTTAAAAGAAAGCCTGGATGCCGAAACTTTTGTCAAAATTTCTTTGGGAAATTACAAAGGAGAGGAGGAAGCATTAAAACAATTGCTGATTCGTAAAGTGATCATTAAACGCGAAACTAAACTAGCTTTTACCTATCGTTACAAAACACGCGATGTGGTTAAAAACTATGCGATTGATGATGCTGTTGACCTAATTTCCGGTTATCTGGCTAATGGATTTAAGATTGCCACCTTGTTTAGCACTGAAAAAGACCTGATTTTGGAAGAACTGAACAATGGTAAGGTTGTTTTTAGAGAAAGCAAAGCATCAAGTGCAGCAGCCCCCTCTGCCAGTCACGACAAAGAGAAAGTAAGGTTAATTAAACCCGAAGCAAAGTCTTATTTAACGGAGCTGAAAATCACCGATGTAGAAGGTAAGGTATTCAAAAATGCGCAGGATAAATTCCGCCAGATTAACCATTACATTGAAATTTTAAGTTCTTTAATTAAAGAATTGCCTGAAGGTAGCATTAAAAAGGTAGCCGATATGGGCTCAGGTAAAGGTTATTTAACTTTTGCCTTGTACGATTACCTGCACTCGGTTTTAAAATTGGAAACTGAAGTGGTAGGCGTGGAGTATCGCCAGGATATGGTTGATTTGTGTAATCAGGTTGCCGAAAAATCTTCATTCGCTCAATTGAATTTTCTTCAGGGAACGATTGAGGATTACAAGGCTGAAGATGTAAACTTGTTAATTGCCTTGCATGCCTGTGATACCGCTACCGACGACGCCATTTTTAAGGGAATTAAAGCCAATGCCGAACTGATTGTGGTTGCGCCATGCTGCCATAAGCAGATCCGCAGGGAAATTGAGCAAAATAAAGTAAAGAACGATGTTTCATTTTTAACTAAATATGGCATCTTTTTAGAACGCCAGGCAGAAATGGTTACCGATGGAATCCGGGCGCTGATTTTAGAGTACTTCGGGTATAAAACCAAAGTGTTCGAATTTATTTCAGATGCGCATACGCCTAAGAATGTTCTGGTTGTTGGCGTGAAAGGCAAAGGGCTTGGCGTAGAGCGGAAAGCAGAAATTTTACAAAAAATTAAAGCAAGTAAGGAATATTTTGGAATTGGTTACCATCACTTAGAAAGATTGTTGGAGTTGTAAATTTCTAATACTGTCGTCATGCTGAATTTATTTCAGCATCTATTATGTACTATAAAACAGATGGGGCATTTTCGTTGGGTGAGACACCGACCGTTTGTATCGATTCTCCTTATTAACCAGGTCCTGAAGCAAGTTCATGGCGACGACCGCTTTTATTAATTTAACATTTATTCATAAATCCAAAGCAGTACCGGTTTTTTTTTGGTTTTGAGCAGCGCATCAATTTTTCTCATGGTACCGTCTGATAAAACAGGGCAGCCGGCACTTTGTCCGAATAAAGTTTGCGGATAAATTTCTTCGTTTGGAATAGGGGTATAAGAATGTAAAACCACAATCCGTTTAAAAGCATTACTGTTCGTTTTTTCTAATCCATACATTTTATAGTGGATATTGATCCCCCAATTGCTATATGAGCGTCCTTTAACTTTGTATTTGCCTAAAGAGGTGCAATAACTCCCTTCTTTGTTGCTGAAAACAGGTTTGTTTGGCGTACTACCACCGCCAACACCATGGGCACAAAGCCCTTCGATGGCGATTTGTTTTTTCTTAAAATCGTAAACAAAAATTCTGTTTTTGCCTGAGTGGATACTCATATCAACCATGATGGTGATTGAGGTATCCATATTATTTTTCTTGCAGAAAGCTAGGGCTTCATCAATTTTATCCTCACTTATTTTATTATTTGCAATAGGTTTAAAGCTTAACAGTGTAAATAAGATGAGGAGCGTAGATAATTTTTGCATATAGAATTAATGACAAGAAGAACACTATTTTTGTTGGTGTGACACCAACAAAAAGAAATAACATGTTTTTTAGTATGAGCTACAGCATGCTTGTTATTTTTTAAACCTTAAAGCGTTAAAAATAACTGGTGTTATATATTTTTTAATGTTTTCCATATCATCACTTAATATAAAAGTATAAGCGTCTGCAATATCTTGTTTGTGTATGGCAACCATCATGCAAAACTTGTAGTTTTTGCCGAAATTTTTTGTTGGCGTAATAGTGGTAAAAAATCCGGCGTCGGCATTGAAATCTTTTTTTACCGACTCAAGAGGGAATTGTTGTATAGCTGGTGGTTTAGTGAATTCATTAGCGATGTTCATCCCTATTGCCATAATTGAGGCGCGAACCATCCTATTGGGGTCTGTTCTAATTTCTCCTTCTTTTTTCGTCTCTTGCCACTTTTTGTATTCTTTTACCCGTTCTATCAAGGAGCGAACAGCATATCTGATCTCAATATGTTTTGTAGTATCGATAACCGCATATTCATACATCATACCTGTATTTTTAATTGGTTCTGTTTTTACAAAACCTACTGGTTGATCCAGCATTAAGCTATTATTCTCAATTGTTTTTTCAAAACTTTCTAGAGGTTTAACATTTTGAGATTTCGCGGTATAGATGATACCCATGAGCGCTATTGCGATAAAATATTTCTTCATTTGTTTAATGGTTTAAGGAATGATGTAGAGATAAGCTAATTTCCATAACCAAAAAGGTAAGAATTAATGAAAAAACAAATGAATCGCGTTTCGGTCGGTGTGGCACCAACCGATAGTACCGAGCTTATAGGTGTAATAAAATCAATGCGATTAAAGCCGGTATTGATTGTACATAAAGAATTTTTTTACTGGCAGTTGCGGCACCATAAATGCCGGCAATAATTATACAGGTTAAAAAGAATATGGCCACATAAAACCTCCAGTGATGATCGCTTATACATAAGGACCAGATTAAACCTGCAGCTAAAAAACCATTGTATAATCCCTGGTTTGCGGCCAATGTTTTTGTTGGTACAAATAAGTCCTTAGGTATAGTTTTGAATACTTTCGGTGCTTTGGTGGTCCATGCGAACATTTCTAACCAAAGAATGTAAAGGTGAATCAAGGCGACGAAGCCGACTGCGATTTGAGCTGCTAATTGCATTTTATAAGGGATTACACAGATTTAAATGATTGCAAAGATTAGGTTCTGTATATTAAAGATATGAAACTTTGAGGATTATTTTGTAATTGTGTTTTAGCTTGCCAGTTGTTGGTTTGCACTGCCGCTGTAGAATAAACCCGATAATAGCGAACACGAGTGCAACGAAGTAAAGCGGATAGCGGGGCTGCTGCCCCCCGAAGGATTACTTACGCACATTTTCAAAAAACAGACAATTTATACTTTGCTTTAGTCTTTAAGCTTAACCCTTTCTACTTCCATTATCCATCTTTCCTACCACATCTTCCATCAATTCTGTCATGCTGTCAGTAAACCATAGCCTCTTTTTTTACATTTTATCAGTCTTTTGCGCATATTATCTGCCAAAAACCAATTGGCACAAGCATTGTTTAATAGCAGTAGAAATTATAATACTTTAAAAAGAGAAATTAAAAATACAATGGGAAAAATTATTGGAATAGACTTAGGAACAACAAACTCTTGCGTAAGCGTAATGGAGGGCAACGAGCCTGTAGTTATCGCAAACAGTGAGGGTAAACGTACTACACCGTCTATTGTTGCTTTTGCAGAAAACGGTGAGCGTAAGGTTGGCGAGCCTGCTAAACGTCAGGCTATAACCAACCCAACAAAAACGATATATTCGATTAAACGCTTTATGGGTAACAGCTACGACGAAAGTGCGAAAGAAGCTGGACGTGTACCTTATAAAGTGATTAAAGGTGATAATAACACGCCACGTGTTGAAATCGATGACAGAAAATATACTCCACAGGAAATTTCTGCAATGATTTTGCAGAAAATGAAAAAAACTGCTGAAGATTTCCTGGGTCAGGAAGTAACTGAAGCGGTAATTACGGTACCTGCTTATTTTAACGATGCACAACGTCAGGCAACTAAAGAAGCTGGCGAAATTGCAGGTTTAACTGTAAAACGTATCATTAACGAGCCAACTGCAGCTGCTTTAGCTTATGGTTTAGATAAAGCACACAAAGACATGAAAATTGTGGTGTTTGACTGTGGTGGTGGTACACATGACGTTTCTGTTTTAGAATTAGGTGACGGTGTTTTTGAAGTAAAATCTACTGATGGTGATACACACTTAGGTGGTGATGACTTTGACCACATTATTATTGATTGGTTAACAAGCGAATTCAAAGCTGAAAACAGCATGGATTTAGCTAAAGACCCAATGGCTTTACAACGTTTAAAAGAAGCTGCTGAGAAAGCTAAAATTGAGTTATCGAGCACAACTTCAACTGAAATTAACTTACCATACATTACTGCTGATGCCAGCGGCCCTAAACACTTAGTACGTACATTATCTCGTGCTAAATTTGAGCAATTGGCTGATAGTTTGATTAAACGCACGATCGATCCTTGTAAATCTGCTTTGAAAAATGCTGGTTTAAGCACAAGTGATATCGACGAAATTATCCTGGTAGGTGGTTCAACCCGTATTCCTGCTATCCAGGAAGCAGTTAAAGCTTTCTTCGGTAAAGAGCCAAGTAAAGGTGTTAACCCTGATGAGGTTGTAGCTATCGGTGCTGCTATTCAAGGTGGTGTGTTAACTGGTGATGTGAAAGATGTATTGTTATTAGACGTTACACCTTTATCATTAGGTATCGAAACTATGGGTGGTGTAATGACTAAATTAATCGAGTCTAACACTACAATTCCAACTAAAAAATCAGAGACTTTCTCAACTGCAGCTGATAACCAGCCTTCAGTAGAAATCCATATTTTACAAGGTGAACGCCCAATGGCTGGTCAGAACCGTACAATTGGCCGTTTCATTTTAGATGGTATTCCACCAGCACCTCGTGGTGTGCCTCAGGTAGAAGTATCGTTTGATATTGATGCTAACGGTATCTTACACGTAAGTGCTAAAGATAAAGCTACTGGTAAAGAGCAAAAAATCCGTATCGAAGCATCTTCAGGTTTAACTGATGCTGAGATCAAAAAAATGAAAGAAGAAGCTGAAGCTAATGCAGCAGATGATGCTAAGCAGAAAGAAGAAGCTGATAAAATCAACGGTGCTGATGCTTTAATTTTCTCAACTGAGAAACAATTAAAAGAGTTTGGTGATAAATTATCTGCTGATAAAAAAGCGCCAATCGAAGCTGGTTTAGAGAAATTGAAAGCAGCACACGGTTCTCGTAACTTTGCAGATATCGATGCAGCACAAGCTGAATTGCAAAATGCATGGAACGCAGCATCAGAGGAAATGTACAAAGATGGCGGTCAGCCTCAAGGTGGCGAACAACCACAAGCTGATGGTCAGCCTCAAGGTGGCGATAACGTGACTGACGTTGATTTTGAAGAAGTAAAAGAAGACGATAAGAAATAGTCTTATAGTCGGAAAGTCTGAGGTACGTAAAGTCCGAAGATTTAAATATAAAAAGCGTTCCTGATTAAATACAGGAGCGCTTTTTTTTGTGCGCTATTCAAACCTCGCAGGTTTTAAATATATCTTTTGTTTTTATTGAAAACGAACGGTTTAGTACTCTTCGCAAACAACAGTCCCGCCATTCGCTAATCCGATGAAGGACCGGAATTGCTGCTGTCGGGTTTAGTAAGGCACGTCTGTGCTTTAATAGCGGTGGGCGCTTAGCTTATATGTCTCTTAAATACCTTATATGGTTAAAGAAAGGATTTGGAAATGAAGGGTTTGGTGCACATTGGTGACGGCAGCCCCGCCATTCGCTTCAATCTTTTTAAACCACTACTGTCATGCTGAGAAACGAAGCATCTTTTCTATTGGTTACTTTGCCTCGTATTAGCGCAACTATTTTAAAAAAGTATTTTCGCTGCTGTCGGGTTTATGGAGAAGGGTCTAGTGCTTTTTATCCAGATTTTTAATTAGCAACTGGCCTAACTTACATTAGCTTTCAATTGTCTTATATTGTTAAAGTGCATCAATTTGATTTTTTTTGATTAAATAGAAAGACGATCCTTTCTGTTAGAAAACCATAAAATAGACAGTTATATACCAGCCCCAAAAAGAATAGAGGACTATTCATAATACTAAAAAACAAAGTGTGTGTAGGAAAACGGAAAATATAATATAGCCTGGCTATTGCGCGTGTTATAGGGTTATTCCCATCCGTACCCTCTTCAACAGCTCCGTATGCAATAAATGTTATAATGGTGAAAGTGAGAAAAAGAAGAGATGCGGAAATAAAAAGCCAAACTTTAAAATTATTTATTTTCATGCTGCTCATTTGATGTTCTGAATATCAGGGTGACGAAAGAACTAAACCAAATTTTCTTCAATAATATCCTGTAATTCTTTTTCGTTTACCGATAATTCGTGTAATAGTTTAAACTGATTTTTTGCCCGGTCTAAATTTTGTGCAGGATAGCTTGTAGGATAATAATTATTGCCACTTAAAAAATCGGTTAAAAAGCGTAAAGCCTGCATATAAATAATATACTTGCCCGAAAATAGGATAAGCTCTTTTTCGGTTTCAGTTAAAATGCTTTTCATTTCCGATAAATAACCTCTTATCATCGCTTCGAAATAGGGTAAACGTATCTTTACCTTATCCATATCGGTTTCATTCTCTGAGAAGGCACATAGGTAGGTACGCATCATATCGCCCAGATCGGAAATAAATTTTCCAGGCATAATCGTATCCAGATCAATTACACAAATCCCTTCATTGGTTTCATCATCTAACAGCACATTACTGATCTTGGTATCGTGGTGCATTACCCGGTCTGGGAAATCTTTTCTGTGCGAATAAGAAGTATAATAATCCAGAATATACCGATGTGTTAAAGCGTCTTCAATTTCTGATTTTGCCTCATCTTTTAATGCTCCTGCTGCCTGGTTTAGCGTCAGTGCAAACTGTTCGTACCTTAAGCCTAAATCATGGAAACCCGGAATAGTAGGCTGAAGGGTTTTCGCGTCAAAGTTATCTAACAGCCTGCTGAGTTTTCCAAATTGTTTAGCTGCTTCATATGCCTGTTTTGGGGCAGCCAGTACATCTAATGAAACGGTACCGGTTACAAAAGGAAGCATCCGCCAATATTCATGATGAATATGTGCCATTTCTTCGCCATTAGCGGTAGAAACTGGTTTTATAAAAAGATACTCAGGATAAGCAAAGTTAAGGTAGTCGGCAATGGCGCGAAGATTATTTGCAATAGCTTGCGGCGATTTGAAAACTGAGGTGTTGATGTTTTGAAGAATATATTTTTTTTCTTCTGCCAGGGGCGAAAGCAAATAAGTACGGTTAATTAAGCCCGTACCTATTTGTGTAATTTTTGTATTTTCTTTAGTGTATCCGTAGGCTTTTAAAACTTCGGTATCTAAATTTAGTTCCATAGTTTTTCTGGATATGTTCCGTTTTTAACCAATTGGTCAATACAATCCTGAACATACGGTTTATCTTCTTTATAGGTTACACCAAACCATTTGTTTGAGGTTGGTACAACTTTAAAGCTTGCTGTATTACTTTTTACCAGGTTTTCACCTATTAACGGGATAAAGAATTCTGCTTTTGGTTTATCTTTATTTGCCTCAGCAAATGTTCTGAACAAATCTTCGGTAATTTTAAAAACCGCTGGCGTAAATCCCCAGAAATTCATCGAAACCGGAGTTTCGTAAGCTAAAGGAAACTCTTCACCATCTTCTTCATAAAAAATACTACCGTCTTTAGGATAAACTTTTGTACGTTCTACAATCTCTTCCAGATTACCTGATGCATCAACTTTGCAAACGCCACGCGAAACCGCACCAAATTCTGATAAGGTTTTGCCAACTTCGTAACCGATAATAGCATAATTGCTGTCTGTTACCTCTGTAGTTAAGAAATCGACCATTTTTTTAAAGGCATCAAAACCGTAGTAATCATCAGCGTTAATGACGCAGAATGGTTCTTTAATTTCGTTTCTGCCCGAAAGGATTGCATGTGCGGTACCCCATGGTTTTTCTCTGTATATTTCTTCTTCAATACCAAACTGTTTTAAGTCGAAATTTTGAAAAACATACGCAGTTTCAATTCTTCCCTCAAGTTTAGGTTCGAAAATAGCTTTGAACTCTTTTACAAACTCTTCTTTAATAATAAATACAACTTTGCCAAAGCCGGCATTAATTGCATCATATATTGAATAATCGATAATGGTTTCGCCATTCGGACCAAAACCATCAATTTGTTTCATACTTCCATAACGGCTTGCCATACCTGCAGCCAATATTAATAGGGTGGGTTTCATCTATTGTTATTTTATTTTGAGAATTTTATATGATTAAGATTGTTACTTTAATCATATTGTATTCATAATGCGAAAATAGTAATAGCTATTTAAATTTTAATTATAAATAACCAGGTGTTTTATTTTATATTTTAGTTAGATATTCAAATAACTTTTTTAAATCCTTGTCTTGTTTGAAAATCAGCTTATCATCCATTACATTATACTTTAAGGGCATGTTTTCATAATGTTTACCAGATTTGGTGGTTACTTTTCCATTAACCCAGTAATCAAATAAATAAGGAGATCCTGTTACATCTTCGTATTTTATTTCTCTTAATTGGGTGCCCTGAACTTCTGCAAATGGCGTAAGTGCATATTGACTGTAGGATTTTAACGAAATAAGCGAGAGCACTAAAAATAGATATTTCATAGTTAATTTATTTAAAATCCAAAAAGTCCGCCACCGGTTTTTGAACGTGTTTTCTTTCCTGTAAGCATACCAAAAATGCCCCTGACAATTTCTTTACCTATTTGACGGGTTATTGTTGCCCCCATTACCTGTTCAACAAGACTCTTTTCACCTGGTTTAGGTTTGCTTTCTTGTTCGGCCTGTTTTTGAGCTTCGGCTTCCTGTTTTTCCTGTTCTGCTGCTGCAGTTTGCTCATTAATGCGTTTAGTTAGAATATCATAAGCACTTTCAGGATCGATAGGGTCTTTGTATTTAGTATACTTCGAGCTGGCATGAACAAGCTGATCGAAATCTGCAGCTGTAAGTGGTCCCATTACGGCCCTTGGTGGGGTAAGCATGGTAGCAGATACTTCCGTTGGAATACCTTTTTCGTTCAAGACAGTAACCAATGCCTGACCTGTTCCCAGTGAGGTTAATATTTTATCGATCTCGTAAAAATCTGATTTTGGGTAGGTATTAACTGTTTTTTTCAAAGCATCTACATCATTAGGCGTAAATGCCCTTAATGCATGTTGTACACGGTTACCCAATTGTCCTAAAACACTTTCCGGAACATCTGTGGGAGCTTGCGTACAGAAGAAAACACCAATTCCTTTTGAACGGATTAACCTGATGATGGTTTCAATCTGCTCTAAAAATGCTTTCGAAGAATTTTTGAACAATAAATGCGCTTCATCAAAAAAGAAGATCAGTTTTGGCTTATCTAAATCGCCAACTTCGGGCATGGTGTTAAATAACTCAGCCAATAAGCTTAACAAAAATGTAGAGTATAATACGGGCTGATTTTGAACGTCGGCAATATTTAACAAACTTATGGTTCCTTTGCCATCAACACGCTCGAAAAGATCTTCAATATCAAAAGATTTTTCACCGAACATACCTGCTAGTCCTTGTTGCTCTATGGCGACAATTTTTCTTAATATGGTACCAGAAGTGGCGGTTGAGATGGTGCCATAACTACTTTTTATTTCGGCGGCACCTGCACCTTCTGATAAATAAGAAACCAGCTTCTTTAAATCATTTAAATCAATAATCGGCATTTTGTTATCGTCGGCATATTTGAAAATTACAGCCATAACACCCGCCTGCGTATCGTTTAAATCTAATATTTTGGATAAAAGCGTTGGGCCAAATTCTAATACCGTTGCCCGCATCTGAGACCCCATTTTGCCCGAAAGCGAATAAATTTCGATGGGAAAGCCGGATGGTGAAAAAGGTTTGTTGAGTTGTTGTGCTCTTTCTTCTATTTTTGGATTCACCGAACCAGGTTGATTTAAACCTGATAAATCACCTTTCACATCCAGCATGAAAACAGGAACGCTGGCATCTGACAGTTGTTCTGCCAATAATTGCAGGGTTCGCGTTTTACCTGTTCCGGTCGCTCCGGCAATTAAGCCGTGTCTGTTCATCATTTTTAGCGACAAATTAACTTCAGCTTCGCTGTAAACCTGACCGTCTAAAATTCCGGCGCCTAAATAAATGTATGAGCCTGTAGGGGCATAGGATGATTTTATTTTTTCGATGAATTTTGAAGAAATATCGCTCATATTTTAAGATTAGATTGCCAATTTAAGAAACAAATCTTAAAAAGGTTGTTTTTTTGTTTCCAGTTTTGATGCAAAATTATGCACAAACGGTTGTTTAGTTATGTTGGTTAAATTGCTTATAATAATTAAGTTCGTTCTGTAATGCCGTTATTTCTTCCTGCATTTGCTGTACCTGATTAAGCAGATGGGAAACCGCATGGATGCCTTCTAAATTAATCTCCAAATCTTGTGCTAAACGAAGATATCGCTCCAGTTTGGTCAATTCATCAACAGGTAAAAAGATCGACTGTTTTTTAACCGTCGTGTGGATGAGGCCAAAATCTTCCAGCGACTGGATAAAGTTAATCTCTACATGGTGGTAGGCACATATTTCTTCTACAGGTATTAGATTGGTTTCCATAATGGTTAGAATTTGGAAAGTTTTTCGAATAGTTCTTTTTGTTCTGCATTGAGGTTGGTCGGTAATTTTACCAGCCACTTGATATATAAATCGCCAAACTGATTTTCCTTTTTATAAAGCGGAAACCCTTTTCCTTTTAAACGTAAAGTGGCATCGGGTTGTGTACCTTCGGGCACCTTAAGTTTAACCTTGCCATTTAAGGTTTCTACAATTTTTTCGCCTCCTAAAACAGCGGTATATACATCTATTTCTTCCTGGATATAGATGTCGTTTCCCTTTCGTTTAAACTTAGGGTTATCTGTAATATTAAATTTGATGTACAAATCTCCGGGAGGGCCATTGTTTACACCTGGTGCACCGTAACCTGGTAGTTTAATTTTCTGTCCGTTCTCTACACCTGCCGGGATGGTAATACGCACTTGTTTCCCATTTACAGTTAAAGTTTGTTTGTGAGTAGTATAAGCATCGAGCAGGTTTAGCTGAAGATCGGCATTGTAATCCTGACCTTTAAAAGGAGAATTTCTGCTGCTTCTGCCTCCACCACCAAACATGGAAGAAAAGAAATCAGAAAAATCATCGCCGCCAAAACCTCCTGAATAGCTATTGCCTCCATAACCTCCGCCTTGCGATTGGTACTGCCTTTGCTGCTGTTGCTGGGCATCTAACTGATCGGCATGCTGCCAATCTTTACCATACTTGTCATATTTTTTCCGCTTCTCAGGATCACTCAAAACCTCGTTAGCCTCATTAATTTGCTGAAATTTTTTATTGGCTTCTTCATTGTTTGGATTAAGATCGGGGTGATGTTTTCGGGCTAATTTTCTATAAGCTTTTTTAATATCCTCAGTTGTTGCATCTTTCTTTAAATCGAGGATTTTATAATAGTCTATGTAGTCCATAATGGCTTAACAAATAAGTAAAGGTAATGTTCAGTTTTATTGCATAAATGTAGGCTTTATAATGGTAGATTTCAATGAGGATTGGTCAGTGTAAAGTAGGTTTGCTTTTCAAAAGCGGTAGATACTAAGTCATTCAACTAACAATTGGTTTACAGTTTCAGATAGAATATCTGACACACGAAAAGGAAACATAATTAAATAAAAAAAGTGCCCCAAATGGAGGCACTTTAATCGATAAAGGTAGAGAGAGATTATTTTTTGTTTTTAACGTATTTTTCTAACCATTGGTCTTGCTCCCAAAGCATATGCAACAGGTTTTCTTTGCCACGGTAGCTGTGTGCTTCATAAGGTAAAAATACAAAACGGGTAGTACCACCAGCACCTTTAATGGCATTAAACAAACGTTCGCTATTAATAGGGAAGGTACCTGGGTTATCGTCAGAATCGCCATGGATTAACAATATCGGGGTTTTAATTTTATCGGCATAACTAAACGGACTCATTTCGTAATACAACTGTGGTACCTGCCAGTAGGTACGTTCTTCATTCTGAAAACCAAATGGCGTAAGGGTACGGTTATAAGCTCCGCTACGGGCAATACCTGCAGCAAAAAGGTTGGTATGGGCCAATAAGTTTGCGGTCATAAATGCACCATAACTATGTCCTCCAACAGCCATACGTTTTTTATCGCCAACACCTAACTCTGCCAGTTTATTAATGGCAGCCTCAGCATTTAACTGTAATTGATCTACAAAGGTATCGTTAGGTTTTTTGCCATCTATGGCAACAATTGGCATTTCAGCATTATCCAGCACAGCATAACCACGGGTTACCCAGAATATAGGTGAGGCCCAGCTAATGGTTGTAAATTTATCTTTTGATCCACGGATCTGTGCGGCATCTGCTGCGGAGTTAAACTCACGTGGATAAGCCCAAATTAATGAAGGTAGTGGCCCATCCTTATCTTTATTATAACCTTTAGGTAAATACAGGTCGCCTGTTAAATCTACACCATCGGCACGTTTGTAAGAAATTTTCTGTTTGGTAATGCCTTCTAATGATGGGTATGGATTAGTGAAATTGGTAATTGGCTGATCGGCGATGCGGAGCATCAGGTTTTTAATAAAGTAGTTCGGTACCAATTTCTGACTCTCTTTGCGGGTCAGCAAAACCAGTTTATCAGGATTAATTACATCGCTTACATATTCGAAGGTTCCTTCGGCACTGCGCCAGATTATTTCATTCTTTTTGGTGGTTAAGTCGAATTTAGCTAAGAAAGGTAAATCTCCTTTTTCTGATGAACCTACCGTATTGTTCATTAACAGTTTGGTGCCATTGTCAACCGTTTTAATGACCTGCCGGCCATATTTGTTTTTAGTAGTAACCGGAGAACCTGGATTGCCATAGGCATCTGTCTGGTTGCGGCTGTATAATTCTTCTACTGCACCGGTTGTGGGGTTATAGCGGCTCACTTTACTGGTTTGTTTGCTGCGTAAGCCTTCCATAATCAGGGCAAGGTTGGCATCGCCCCATTGTACACCGCGGTAACGGGTTTGTGTTTTAAATAATTCTTTTTCTGTTCCGGTAAAAGGTGCACTTAACGCATAAACTGCATCATGAAAGGGAACATCCTTTTTAATTAAACCACTATCCAATGGCTTGCTCCAAACCAATGTTGCAGCTTCATCATCTCTCCAATCGAAACCGTGAGGTACATTTTGTGTATTATCATAGCCAGATGGGGTACCTTCAGATGAAGGCAGTTCCGCTATCACTTTAATGGTTTTTCCGGTTAAATCGGTAATACTTACTGTGGATGGAAAACCATATGCCGTAACCAGGTAAGAAAAAGGTTTACGTATGGTTTCGATCATCATGTAGTTTTTATCGGGCGATAAACTTGTTGAGCCATAAATAGCGGGTTTACCAATGGGCGTTTCTACGCCTGCTGTATTTTTCACCAATTGCGAGGTTGCGAAAAACTCAAACAATTGCTCATCAAAAGGTGATTTAATTAAATCCTGAAAAGTGGCGCTGGGCGCAGCTTTGCCTAAATTTTGCTGAATAGTTGGCCCTTTAGGCATTAATGGTTTTGCTGGGGCGGCACTGGCGGGTTTAGTTACCGTGCGGTAGATAATGGTGTTATCATTTAACCAGGTAAGGCCACTACCTAAAACTACGTTTAAAAAAGCTTTATTGGTTTTTACCGCTTTTTTTGTAGCCAGATCAATAATGTAAAGATCTACCCCTTTTTGAGTAGTGTGGGTAAAGGCAATTTTATTTTCTGATGGATTCCAGCTGATGTTGCTGGCATATAAAGGCGTTGGTAATCCTGTAACCTGAAACGTTTGGTTGGATTTGATGTTTTTTAAACTAAAATTGTTGATGTAGGTTTGCCTGCTTGGCGAGTAATTATTGGGGTTCAACCTCAAGCCTGCAATTCTGTATTCGGGCATGGCCAGCTCTTCTACCGAAGGATAAGAATTGCGCTCGCTAAACAAGATCCATTCTGCCTTGCCATCTATACTTACGCCGGGTGTTGGTTTGGCAAGTAATAAATCGGCAATTTCTTTTGGTGGGGTTTGGTAGCTTACGGCATCTTGTGCAGCTGAATTAAGCGAAATAGAAGCGCTCGCTATCAATAAATAGAGGTGTAGTTTTTTAATCATTTCCGGTTTTTTGTTCGATATAAGGAATAATCAAATATTGTAAAATTTAACTTATTATCGCGTAACTTCTTATTTACATCTATAAGCGGATAGTGCTTCTGTCATGCTGATCCGATCGCTGAAGAATAAATGACCCTTATAAATTTCTAAATGATAATCCTATTTCAACCATTAAGGGGTTAAATCTGTGCTCGCCTGTGACAACAGAAAGCACGGTTACTTTCCATCATACATTTTACACCTTCCATATTTAAGGATAGAAACTTTTTGTATGCGCTACAGAATTGGTAATCATTTCTTTTAAAACAGCAATATCGATATCACTCATTTTTTTTAGGTAAATACAGGCTTTAGATGTTTTATGTTTACCGAATTTGGAAAGCAATTGTTCCCGGTCTTTAAATTGAGAAGACAGATATAAAACGATAGCCTCTTTCCTTGGCGAAAAGCCGGCTAATGGCGCATCACCTTCGCGGCCACTTTCATATTTATAATGATAACTGCCAAAACCAACAATGGCATTGCCCCACATTTTAGCTTTAAAACCAGTAACCTGGTTGATAATATCCGATAGTTTAAAACAATCAGCTCTCTTATTTTCGTCGGGAACGGTATTTAAAAAATCTGGAACGCTTAAATCGTTTTCGGTGGTTTTATTCTGTGCCATATCTTTTTTTAAGATGAATATAAGGCTTTAACCAAATAATTTCAATTTTTGAGGTGATTGTATTTGAAGTAATACGTCATCTCTTGAAAAAAATAGGTTTAAAAAACGGCGTTTTTTGAGGGGTTTTACAATTATTTGCTATAGTAGTTTGATATATGTCAAAAAATTAACACCTTTTATACAACCTTTTACACTTATTCTTACATTTGAATTGTCAATCGTCCCCGATAACTGATTTAATTATTTTTTCATTTTTTAAAAATTAATTATCTCAATGACAACACAATTAAAACAAGGTGAAATTCTTGAGCGCTTAGTGCGCAGAGATCGCATGGGCATCAGCGAGCTGTCCAGAAAGCTTAATGTGAGCCGCAGAACAATTTACAACTGGTTTGGTCAAGACAGAATTGGGCATGAAGTAATTTGGCAGGTAGGCAAATTATTAGGTCAGGATCTTTCTTCGGCATTTCCAGAAGCTTTCCCCAAGTACAACCCCGAATCCACCAATCAAACGGCAGACCCTGGTAAACAAATTGGTTCGGATAATAATTCAGTATATTTCTGGATGAACAAATACATTCATCTGCTTGAAAAATACAACGACCTGTTAATTACAGAGGAGCCACAAGAGCTTGATCCGATTAATAAGGAATTTTCGCTTAGAAATAAAAGATCTGAAACATTTTTATATCAATAAACAACTTTTTACACAATAAGAATACACTAAATCATCCCGTTAGATTTTTTATTTTTATTTAGGCCTTAAATTTCGTCATCCCATTTTCCTGTCTTCAACATTGTAATATTTTTGGGTATTAGTATCAAGCGCTTTTTAAATTTCTAATTTGGTAATCATCAAATTTTAGAAAATAAGCATATGATAACTACTTATCTGATCAGGTGTTTTTTTAGAGCCAATGGCTTTCTTATTTGCTTTTTACTTATTTCTTTCGCTGTTAAAGCACAGCAAAAATTAAATGTGGCCATAGCAGGGCTCAGTCACGATCACGTTTATCTCATCATGAACAGCTACCAGAAGGCTGAAGTTAACATTATTGGTATTGCCGAAAGTAATCCTGAGTTGGTTAACCGGTTCAAAAGCCGTTATAAAATTCCTGATAGCCTGTTTTATCATAATCTTACAGATTTATTAAAGAAAAAGAAACCTGATGTGGTTTTAGCTTACAATGCCATAAGCGAACATTTGGCAGTAGTAGAAGCAGCAGCTCCTCTTGGCATATCGGTAATGGTAGAAAAACCGCTGGCCATAACCGTTAAGCAGGCAGAAAGAATGGCTGCATTGGCTACAACATATAAAGTGCATGTGCTTACCAATTACGAAACTACCTGGTATCCGAGCAATCAGGAACTTTATCAGGATGTAAAGGAAACCAATACCATTGGTGCCTTACGCAAAATAATTGTGCACGATGGCCATCAGGGGCCGAAGGAAATTGGCGTGAGTGCAGCATTTTTAAGCTGGTTAACCGATCCCAATCAAAACGGGGCAGGCGCATTGGTAGATTTTGGCTGTTACGGTGCTAATTTAATGACTTGGCTAATGGATGGAAAAGCGCCAATTTCGGTTACTGCAATTACCCACCAGATTAAAAAAGATGTTTATCCAAATGTTGATGACGATGCAACAATTTTATTGGAATACCCATCGGCTACAGGAATTATCGAAGCGTCGTGGAACTGGCCCTTTAGCATAAAAGATATGGAAGTGTTTGGCGCAACCGGATACATCCAGGCCATTAACGATAAAACTTTGAGACTAAAGAATAAAGGGATGGGTGATTATAAAATTTACCAGGCAAAGCCTTTAAAACCAATTTATTCAAATCATTTAAGTTATCTGTCTGCCGTTTTAAATGGAGAAATTAATTCGGCAAATGATTTATCGTCGCTACAGAATAATTTAATTGTGGTGAAAATTTTAGCGGCTGCGAAGAAGTCGGCTCAAACCGGTAAAAAGGTGGTTTTAAAATAGCCTGATCCCTAACAAAAATAGCCACCTGTGCGATGGCTATTGCGAAGAAGAATGGTATCTTCTTTATGGTGTGCCTGCCCTCCGCGGATCTCCCGCTCACAGGACTTTTTTATCTTTCCTTTATGCTTAACAATTTAGGCAATAGTTGGTTTTTATTCGCATAATAATTTTGCACATCGTGTGGAAAATGTTAATATCTCTACAGAATGGTATATGATATTTACATAACAGGACAAAATACCACTATATGTAAAGTAGGTTTACGTTATTTTTTTATATAAAACATTTTACGGTGTATGGTGTTTGTGATTTGACTGCTCAGGAGCTTCTTAATTATCCTTGTGTACAAGTTATCAAGCACTAAATCATGACCGAATTAAATAACGAACTTTTTTGTAATCTGGGGGATCGTTCTGCTGACGGATATTTTATTTTCGATGATACGGCACAAAATTTTTCATACCTCAATAAATCGATAAGTAAAATTTGGGAACTCAGCATTGATGAAATTATAGCCAATCCAACTGTACTGCTTAACCGCATACACCCCGAAGATATAGCGCATGTAATATCCTGCTACCAGGAATGCCTTGAAGATGGTAAAGAGAAAAAATATGAATTCCGTTTGTTGTTTCCCGACAGAGAAAAATATTTACGGGTAATTGTGTTTGCAATTGCAGATGGAGAGATAAAGCGCTTAGTCGGTACAGTAGAAGATACCACTGTAATGCGCCATAATAAAATCCATATCGAACAAATAAATGCCCGAAAAAATATCACCTTAGAAGTATTGGCGCATGATTTAAAAGAACCACTGGGTATGATGAAATTAACAGCTTCATCCATGTTAGCCGGTATTGAACAAACAGGCGATGAACAGATGATAGATGCGTTATCTTTTATTCAGGATATGTGTGAACGTAACCTGCTTTTGGTACGGAGCATGATTAACCGGGAGTTTTTAAAGTCATCTGTCATAGAAATTGGTAAGGAACGAAATGATTTGGTTTGGGAACTTAGAGATGTAGTCCGTTTTTATAAACGATCGAAACTGGGTAAAATGAAGAACATTAAGCTTACCAGTTCTGCTGAACAGATTTATCTGCGCCTTGATAGCATGAAGTTTTTGCAGGTGATCAATAACCTCATCTCCAACTCAATAAAATTTACTGCCGATTATGGAAATATTTCGTTACATGCCGAAGAATATGAAAGTACCGTTTTAATTACCGTAGCTGATGATGGAATTGGAATTCCGGAAGAACTGCAGGCCGGACTTTTTGACCACTTACCCGAAACCTTAAGGCCAGGACTTAAAGGTGAAGAATCTGGTGGATTTGGTATGGGCATTATTAAGGCAATTGTTGACTTACATCAGGGAAAAATCTGGTTTGAGAGCAAAACCGGTGTTGGAACCACCTTCTATATCGAGCTACCTAAGTAGCCGTTTTTAATTTTAAAATGGCGTAAGTTATATTTGAATTATGATTAACATTATTCTTGCGGATGATCACCATATTATCCGGACCTCACTTAAAGCACTTATAGAAAAACACGAAGGCATCAAGGTTGTTGCAGAAGTATCAGACGGTTTAGCGGTTTTGGAACTCCTGGAAAAAGGAATAAATGCTGATATCATATTATCAGATATTGTAATGCCAAGGCTTGATGGAATAGCTTTGGCCAGCACCATAAAGGAGCGAGGGTATACCACAAAAGTAGTTGTTCTGTCTATTTTAGACGATGAAAAGTATGCGTCAAATGCCTTTATTTCAGGAGCTTTTGCTTACCTGTCAAAGGATATTGAAGAAGATGAATTACTGTTTTGCCTGCAGCATGTAATGAAGGGGAAAAGGTACCTTTCTTCTAATTTATGCATCTCCATTTTAGAGCGTTTTAATACCCAGTTAAATATGCTTTCGCAAAAAATGAATACCGAAATTAACTTTTCTGAACGCGAAATTAATGTGTTAAAACTTATTGCTGATGGCTTAACGAATCAGGAAATAGCCGATAAATTATACTTAAGCAGGAGAACCGTAGAGAGCCAGAGAGAAGCTTTAATTAGTAAAACAGGCACCAAAAACTCGGCTTCTTTAGTTCGTTTTGCCATGCGAAATGGTTATGTAGCCTAGTATTTTTGATCGTTTTAGGGTGCTTTTTTGGCTGTTTTAAATAAACCGTAAAAAATCGGGTATTTCTACAAATAACATTGGATGGTCCTGTTTGTTGAATATCTACAATCAGCCTTAAAACGATCATGGATTCATTAAATTTCAATTGTGACATATACCAATACAGACAACCACTTTTCGATCGTGCACTAGCATATACGCATGATGAAGACGATGCGGCTGATTTAGTTCAAGACACCTTTATGAAGGCCTTCAGGTTTTCGGCTAAGTTTGAAATGGGAAGTAATGTGCGGGCCTGGCTTTTTACGATCCTAAAAAATACCTTTCTTAATCATTATTATAAAGTAAAACGCAAAAACGAAATGATCCAGCAGGAAGACGATTTAACTTCCGTTCAACTGGCTCCAAGCGCTTCGTCTAACGGGGGTGCCGCAAAGTTTATGATGGAGGATATCCAGAAATCGTTAAATGCCTTGCCAGAGGATTGCCGTTTTTGTTTTTGTCGTTATTTTGAAGGTTATAAATATCATGAAATTGCTGCTGAGCTCGATATCCCCCTGGGCACTGTAAAAACCAAAATACATGTAGCAAGAGGTCTTCTAAAAAAGATGCTTAAAAATTATAAATCTGGTTTGGCTTCATAATATCATTTCTCCGACCTGGCTGCAAAGCCAATGGCTAATAGAAACTGGTAATGTTTGAAGATAAAAAAAGGGATAAGCTAAATAGCTCATCCCTATATCTAAACTCAAACATGCGCTCAAACATGAATGAATCTCCAAAATTAAACATTTTAGTTTATTATTAGTTTTAAAAAAATAGGGTAAATAGTTAAATATGATGCCTTATATTCATGCTAAGCCAATTTAGCTTTACGATGTGAAATACTTAGTTTCATTTTTGAGTTTTATTGCGGAGATTTATAAAATGAAACCATCATGATTTTCAAACATCCTATTTCGGATTATTCATGATAACTGCCATTGCAGGTAGGGTTTCATCACCATAAAGCATATTTATACAGATGAAAATAGCAACTTATAATGTAAATGGAATAAACGGGCGTTTACCTGTTCTGTTACGTTGGCTGGAAGAAACCCAACCCGATGTAGTGTGTTTACAGGAATTAAAAGCCCCGCAGGAAAAATTTCCGGAGCAGGCTATTAAGGATGCTGGTTATAATGCGATTTGGCATGGCCAGAAAAGCTGGAATGGCGTTGCTATATTAGCCCGAAATCTGGAAATAAAAGAGCTGAAACGAAACCTGGATGGTGACCCTGAAGATTTGCATAGCCGGTACATTGAAGCAATGGTAAATAATGTGATCATTGGTTGTCTTTACCTTCCGAACGGAAACCCGGCACCAGGACCTAAATTCGAATATAAGTTACGATGGTTTGAGCGTTTTACAGCGCATGCAGCAAAACTATTGGAATATAAGTTGCCGGTAATTTTATGCGGTGACTATAATGTAATACCTACAGAGCTGGATGCATATAAACCGGAACGCTGGGTTGACGATGCTTTATTTCGGCCTGAAACCCGGCTGGCATTTCAAAATTTAATGGCGCAAGGCTGGACAGATGCAATCAGAAAATTATACCCTACTGAAACGATATACACTTTTTGGGATTATTTCAGGAATGCATATGGTAGAGATGCGGGATTAAGAATTGACCATTTTTTACTAAGTCCTCAGGTTAGTGATCGCTTAAAAGCTGCCGGAGTAGATAAACAAGTGAGGGGCTGGGAAAAAACAAGCGATCACGGTCCGGTGTGGATTGAACTAAATGAGGCGTAAAATTACAGGGGTTTATTTTTTAAATCGGTTACATCTAAAATTGTTCCTATTAATTTTAAGCTTTCACCATCCTGCTGGGATAGTATTCCATCAGCTTTAATCCATCTAATCTCCCCATCAGGCCGGCAAATTCTATATACCGAGTGGTAACTGTTTTTTTCTCTCGAAACCGTAAGTTCAATCTCATCCTGAACGTGATCAAGATCTTCAGGTAAGATTAAACTTAAAACTTTGTCATAACTTAAAACCTTATCTGGCGGGCAGCCTAAGTTTTTTTTAAACGACCGGGTGGAACGGAGTATGCCTGTTGCTATGCTCAGCTCCCAAAAACCAAGGCCAAGGTGGTCGAATACCACATCCCAATGATCATCGCAGATAATGGATAGATCAATATTTTTTTTATTCATACTCATAAATAAAGGATAAACTATTAGGGTAAATTACACAAACAATGTAAAGATATTTTGAGTATTAATAAAAATAAACGTAGTGCTCAGGGAGTTAAGCGAATGTTGGGCAAGAGGTAACCTGTGCTACAGTGACTGCTGGATTAGGACAAAAAAAAGTCAAGTTTGAAAAAACTTGACTTTTTGGAATTTAATTCTGAATTAATCTATTTCGTTTGTCGATCAGGAGATCAATTCTCAAACCTCGATATTATCCCACTTCTCGTTTACTTTTTTTGCCTTTTCAATGGCCTCTTTTTGATCTGTTAAATCTTTGTAATAGAAATAACCACCAAATCCTAAGATGAGGATGATATTACTTATTTTAAAACTATGATCAAGCCAATAATTAAATGGTGGTACATGACCGCTAAAACTCTGTTTAATGCTTGGCCAGGAGTTAAGAATAAAAATAATAACGACCATCAGCAAAACCTTTAGCAAGGTGCTGATGATGATTTTTTGGTGGTTTACCTTTTCCATTATTTAAACTCCCTGAAATCCTGTCCGTTGCTTATGTTCAACAAGCTTTCATAAATCAGGCTGATTACATTGTCAACATCCTCTTTGTGTACCATTTCTACTGTAGTGTGCATATAGCGTAGCGGCAGCGAAATTAATGCTGACGGTACCCCACCATTCGAATAGGCAAATGCATCGGTATCGGTTCCGGTAGAACGCGAAGAGGCCTGACGTTGGAATGGAATATGGTTTTTCTCGGCGGTTTTAATTAATAATTTATTTAAATTGGTTTGAACAGCTGGCGCATATGAAACTACAGGACCTTTACCGGCTGATAAATCGCCCTGAATATTCTTGTTAATCATTGGCGTAGTCGTATCGTGCGTTACGTCGGTAATAATGGCCACGTCTGGTTTAATACGCTGGGCAATCATCTCAGCGCCGCGTAAACCGATTTCTTCCTGTACTGAATTTACGATGTATAAGCCGAAAGGAAGTTTTTTCTTGTTCTCTTTTAATAAACGTGCCACTTCGGCAATCATAAAGCCACCAACACGGTTATCTAAAGCACGGCCAACATAATAGCGGTCGTTTAAAACCATAAACTCATCTTCGTAAGTAATTACACAGCCTACGTGAATGCCTAATTTTTCTACTTCTTCTTTTGTGGTGCAGCCACAGTCTAAAAAGATGTTTTTTAATTCTGGTGCCTGTTCTTTTTCGCCATGGCGGGTGTGAATGGCCGGCCAGCCGAATACCGCTTTAACCAATCCTTTTTCGGTATGGATGTTTACGCGTTTTGAAGGGGCAATCTGGTGATCTGAACCACCATTGCGGATCACATAGATTAAACCATCTGCAGTGATGTAATTTACATACCACGAAATTTCATCTGCATGCGCTTCAATAACTACTTTAAAAGCAGCTTTAGGGTTAATAACACCCACAGCGGTACCGTAGTTATCGATGAAATGTTCGTCGATATATGGTTTTAAATAGTTTAACCAAAGTTTTTGCCCTTCCCATTCGTAACCGGTAGGGGCAGGGTTATTGATGTATTCTTCAAGAAACTGCAGCGATTTTTTAGTAACTACAGCAACATGTTTTTTCTTTTCGTCGTCTTTTTTCTTAGCCATATGATTATTCTATAATTATTCGTCATCCTGAACTTGATTCAGGATCTTACTAATAAGATGCTGATCCCGAAGCTTGGGGACAGCATGACGATGAGTAATTTATAATTCTTTTTCCATTACCACAAAATCGTAACCATCTTTAAAAAAGGTTTTATCGGTTTCGTGGAAGCCAAATTTAAAATAAAATTCCTTAGCATTTACACGTGCATTGCACCATAGTTTTGTCGCTTTTTGAATTTTACAAAAATCGAGTATATAGGCCATGAGTTGTGAGCCATAACCTGCTTTTTGAGTATCGGGCAGAATGGCAAGTTTACGGAACTGATAAACATCCCCATTATGAAATAGAGAAACTACTCCCGCTAATTTATGATCGAGGTATAGTCCAAAATGGATGCCGTCAAAATCATCCGGAAGCTTTACACTATCAAAAGGTAATTCAGGATACATGGCCTCGTGCCTGATCCGCCAGGTTAAAGAAGGGAATATTTGCTCAATTTGAACCATAATTATAATAAAAAGCTAAAGCCAATTTTTCCACCGACTCCATAATAGATATCGACTTTGTTAACTGCAGCAAGAGGACCTAAAGCCAACTCGAAGTTAACTTTTCGGCCAACACTGGTTTGAAATCCCCATTGTGGCATAATATTAATCTGGTAACCATATACATTGTCGCTTTGCGTCGGGATGATGGCTAATACATCAAGTCCTACATAACCTGCACTGTTATTTATGGTTTTTTTACCCTTTTTAATCCTGCTGTTAAAATTATAATAATGCCTAAATCCGGCATTAAGCGCAGGATAAACTTTGAAATCTGTTTCTGTGTTCGCACTAAAATTATAATTGTTATCAATAGTAATCTCGGTTTTATAAATAAAAGCTCCTTCGGCTCCCGCACCAAAATAAACTGAAGTTGTTTTACCCACTTTTTGCTCTCTTTCGTAACTGAGTCCTAATAAGGTCAACCTGATTTTATTTAACGATTTTACTTCTGTGGGTTGTTCAACTTTTGTACTGTCCTGAGCCTTTGCTTTACTGAAAATGGCCAGACAAACAAGTAAGGCCGAAAGTGTTTTGATTGCGTTTTTAGATTTCATGAAATTTATTGATTGGTTATTTGTTTTTTCTTCCGTAAAACTGATAAATTAAAATATTCAGGACGATTATGCCCGTCATTCCGTAACAGAACAATGCCCATCCGCCTTGGTCCCAAAGCCATAAACCCAAGGCAGAGCCGCAGCTGGCACCAATAAAACTAACCGACATAAAAATGGTGTTAAGTCTGTTTCTGGCCTCTGGTATTAGGGTATAAATCCGGGTCTGGTTGGTTACGTGTATGGCTTGCTGACCGATGTCGATAAGCACAATGCCGATTACAAACAGGTACAAATGGCTTCCTGTAAAATAAAACAAGGCGATACTCACAATTTGTAATATAAAACCAATCATTAAATTTTTACGTGGATTGTTGCCATCGCTTAATTTACCAACCAATGGAGCAGCCAATGCGCCTGCAGCTCCTGCAATTCCAAATAAGCCAATCTGTAAAGTCTGGAAATTAAAAGGAGGGTTAGCCAGAAACAATACCATAGTCGTCCAGAATGCGCTGATAATGGCGAAAGCCAGGAAGTTGATAATCGATGTCTCCCTTAAAGCCGGCTGGGTTTTGATATAACTAAACATCGAGCGCATAAGCTCTTTGTAGGTTCCTTTAAAAGCGGGGTAGCTTTGTGGAAAACGTTTGGCCATTAACAGAATAAGCAAGCTACAAATTCCGGCGGCGATATAATAAACGGCCCTCCAGCCTAACCAAAAACCAATACTTCCGCTTACGGCCCGGGAGGCTAGAATTCCAACCAGCAAACCACTCATAATCATGCCAATATTGGCCCCACGGTTTTCATCGCTACTTAAATTAGCCGCTAAGGGCAAAATGAGTTGAGGTACGATAGAGCAGCCTCCTATTAAAACAGAGGCAACTTCTAGTATAAAAAAAGTATGCGAAAGCGCAGCGACTAATAATGCCAGAATAGCGAGACCGGTAATTACGAGGATCTGTTTTTTACGCTCAAACATATCACCCAATGGCACCAAAAGGAAAAGACCTAAAGCGTAACCGATTTGTGTGAGGTAGGTTATCCTTCCCGCATCGGTTTCAGTAAGATTAAAATCTTTCGCAATTAAGATTACCAAAGGTTGGCAGTAGTAAATATTTGCAACAATCAGGCCTGTGCAAAAAGCCATGAGGAGGATATCGGCGCGTTTTAACATGTAACGAAATGTAAAATGTAAATAGTGAATGTAATATGTATCATGTAAAACGGGTGATGGGAAATTAGTCCATTATCCATCTTACCTCATCCATCTTTCATCTTTACAAAGGTATATTTCCATGTTTTTTTCTTGGATTATTCACCACCTTATTTTCCAACATCTTAAAAGCTTTTATCAACTTTATACGGGTTTGGGCCGGTTCAATCACTTCATCAACAAAACCACGCTCGGCCGCACGGTAAGGATTCGCGAAGATATCTGAATATAATTTTTCTTTTTCCAGCCATTTTTCTTCAGGCTTTTCTGCTGAAGTAATTTCTCTTTTAAAAATGATTTCGGCTGCTCCTTTAGCGCCCATTACAGCAATTTCTGCACTTGGCCAGGCGTAATTCATATCTGCGCCAATATGTTTGCTGTTCATCACATCGTAAGCACCACCATAAGCTTTTCTGGTAATTACGGTAATGCGTGGTACGGTGGCTTCGCTAAAAGCGTACAATAATTTTGCACCATTGGTGATAATGCCATTCCATTCCTGATCTGTACCAGGTAAAAATCCCGGAACATCTTCAAATACGAGTAATGGAATGTTAAAACAATCGCAAAAACGGACAAAACGGGCAGCTTTGGTAGAAGAATTACTATCTAAAACGCCTGCTAAATAGGCTGGTTGGTTGGCTACAATACCAATACTTCTTCCCGCCAGGCGTGCAAAACCTACCACAATATTTTCAGCATAAGCCGCGTGTACTTCTAAAAAACTATCTGTATCAGCCACAGCAGAAATTACTTCACGTATATCATAAGGCTGTGAAGCATTTTCAGGCATAAAAGTATTGAGTTCCGGCCGGCTTTCATCAGCGGTTTCGTAAGGTAAATGATCAGCTATTTCCTCACAGTTTTGTGGCATATAACTCAGAAGCTTTTTTAAGTGGTTAATCGCTTCGATTTCATTGGCACAGGCAAAATGGGTAACGCCCGACTTTGTAGCATGTGTACTGGCACCTCCTAACTCTTCTGAAGTTACTTCTTCGTGTGTTACCGTTTTAACTACGTTTGGGCCAGTCACGAACATATAAGAAGTGTTTTCTACCATTAAAATAAAATCGGTAATGGCTGGCGAATAAACGGCTCCACCTGCACAGGGTCCCATTATGGCCGATAGCTGCGGAATTACGCCCGAAGCCTGTACATTTTTATAAAAAATATCGGCATAACCACCCAATGAAACCACACCTTCCTGAATGCGGGCACCACCACTATCATTTAAACCGATTAACGGCGCACCATTTTTCATTGCCATATCCATCAGCTTGCAAATTTTCTCTGCATGGGTTTCAGAGAGCGAGCCACCGAATACAGTGAAATCCTGAGAAAACACATAAGTTAACCTGCCACTAACTGTTCCATAGCCCGTTACTACACCATCGCCCAGATATTTTTCGCGTTCCATACCAAAATCGGTACTGCGGTGGGTAACCATCATGCCAATTTCCTCAAAGCTTCCTTCATCCATTAAAAAATGAATGCGTTCGCGGGCAGTGAGTTTACCTTTTTTATGCTGACTGTCGATCCGGGCCTGTCCGCCACCAAGGTTTGCCTGGTTGATTTTATCTTTAAGTAATGCTATTTTTTTATCCATTGCTGAAGCTATGAGATTTTAAATTTAAAAATTACTAACGGTAATGCAAGGTCAGGGGAATGTTATTTCTCTCAGAACTAAACAGGATGTTAAGTAAAGCAAATGGCGTGACCATAGCAGCAGTGAAAATACTGATGGCAATTTTCCTAAAATAAAAGTTTTTAAGATGATTAGGAAACGGTTGGTTCTGTGCTTTTGGCCATTGTAGTCCTGCTTTTTGGTACGAGTTCCGATGCTAATTTAGTGCCGATTTATCGGTAAAGGATCGGAAGCTGTTCCCGGCAATCAGGTTTATTTAACTGAGGTGGTGCAGGAAACCCTAGCAACAGGCTTTTGTTAACTAAACCCGACAGGAGCGAACATCCCGATTAAAGCACTGTCTGTTTTGTCTTTGATCGTGTGCTTGCTTGTTTCACAGGTTTCATCGGGATAAAGCGGATGGCGGGACTACAGTCGCTATGCAAGGCTGCCCTTTCATTTCCAAAAAAAGAAAAAAATAATATAATTAGGAAACGGTTGGTTCTGTGCTTTTGGCCATTGTAGTCCTGCTTTTTGGTACGAGTTCCGATGCTAATTTAGTGC
>NZ_JBWKYI010000017.1:0-11545 GCF_059423705.1 Pedobacter sp. GW460-11-11-14-TSB4 | reverse complement strand
CCGATTTATCGGTAAAGGATCGGAAGCTCTTCCCGGCAATCAGGTTTATTTAACTGAGGCTGTTGCAGGAAACCACGGCTTTTTATAACCGGAATCAAGTCTTTCCAAAACCTTTAAACGTTGAGTTTTTCATGCGGAATGCAATCGCCTATCTGTTATATTACATTTTTTTTACAGCTTAAAGCATTGAAAAACCAATAATCCGTTTATTTTTGTAACGATAAGTATTAAAACAACATTAGAATTTTAGATGTTTTTAAGGAAATACAAGTATTTAATCGTTGCCTCATTCATGTTCATCTTCATGGCGAAGATGGGTATATCTGGTGCGCCGGTATTTTGTACGAGTATTGACAAGGAAATCATGAACGCCGTAATCATGCAAATCGAGTTAGAGCATGAAGGCGGAAAAGATACCGCCAAAGACACCGCAAAGTTTACCGATTTCAAACTCATCGAGCTTAATCACCCGATCTTTTCTTACGAGTTCTCTTCAAGCCATTTCTTTTTGAAGAGCAGTTTTATAGAACATTTTAAAAGATATGTAGATCCATATCATCCTACTGTTCCAACACCGCCGCCTAACTTTATCTAGTATTTTATTATTTGGGGTAATTATTGTGCCTGCTCAATTGAATTGAGCATATCTGCTGTGTTTAAAATTTTTTACACCGTATGGTTATGCCATTCTGAACAGGCCTCAGGATTTCCCCCGCGATTTATTCGTTAAAATTTACCAGATAATTATATCGTTATGCAAAAGTTTAACCCGGCCTTTTCAGGCTCGGACGTGAAGAAATATATTCTTAAAAAGAATTTAAAGAAAGATTTACCTGCAAGTATTGTAGTGTTTTTAGTGGCATTGCCATTATGTTTAGGTATTGCACTAGCCTCAGGTGCGCCATTATTTGCTGGTTTAATCACAGGTATTATTGGAGGGGTAGTGGTTGCCTCTTTTAGTGGCTCACAATTAAGCGTGAGTGGCCCTGCAGCGGGTTTAACCGTTATTGTATTAGGTGCCATCACCTCATTGGGTAGTTACCAGACCTTTTTACTGGCCGTGGTATTAGCGGGGGTATTCCAGTTGATTTTAGGTCTGGTTAAAGCCGGAACTATTGGTAATTACTTCCCATCGAGTGTAATTGAGGGGATGCTTGCAGCAATCGGACTGATTTTGATTTTAAAACAGTTGCCACATGCTTTAGGTGTTGATACCGATTTTAGTGGCGATGAAGGGTTCTTTCAACAAGATCACGAAAATACTTTTTCTGCGATTACAGCAGCAATAAGCCATTTTAGTTTGGCTGCGGTGGTTATCAGTTTATTATCCATAGCTATTCTGATCGTTTGGCCTAAGTTTCCAAAATTAGCAGTTGTACCTGCACCATTATTGGTGGTAACTTTAGGTGTGCTCGGAACTATACTGTTTGCGGGTACCGATCACCCTTTACGTCCCGACCAGATGGTGAAAATCCCGGTAGTAAATGGTTTCGGCGAATTTTTGGGTCTATTTACGATGCCTGATTTTTCGCAGCTGGCCAATAAGAATGTATATATAATAGCTTTAACCATTGCTGTTGTAGCGAGTTTAGAAACTTTACTCAGTATTGAGGCCATTGATAAAATAGATCCGATTAAACGTGTATCGCCAACAAACCGAGAGCTAATGGCTCAGGGTTTAGGTAATATTGCCAGCGGTATGGTGGGTGGTTTACCAATGACATCGGTAATTGTGCGGAGTTCGGCCAATGTAAATGCTGGTGCCAGAACCAAAATGTCGGCTATTTTTCATGGTGGTTGGTTACTATTATCGTTGTTATTTATCCCGGGATTAATTAACATGATTCCATTATCGTGTTTAGCCGCAATTCTTTTGGTAACCGGATATAAGTTAACGCGGATTAGTTTATTCAAACACATGTACCACAAAGGCTGGGATCAGTTTATTCCTTTTGTGGTTACGGTATTAGCGGTTTTATTTACCGATCTGTTAAAAGGTGTAGCCGTTGGTATGTTGGTTTCGATTTTCTATTTATTGCGTACCAATATGCGTAACCCCTTCTTTTACAGAATTACCAACGAAGGCGACAAAAAACACATCAGGATTAAACTGGCAGAGGAAGTTTCTTTCTTAAATAAAGCAGCGATACAAGTAGTTTTAACGAATATTCCTAAAGAAACAAACGTAATTATTGATGGATCAAATGCAAGGTATATAGATCCTGATGTATTGGAAACCATTTATAATTACAAACATAATGCCTATACAAAAGGTATTATTGTAATGCTGGAGAACATCCAAAAACATTATACAGTACCAAAATTAAATATAAAAGTAGAAGAAGATATAAACAAGTCATAAATATGTGCGCAAAAACAATAGATACGAAAGATATAACATACGATAGTCTGTTACAAGGGAATAAGGATTGGGTTAAAGATACAATCGACAGCGATCCTACCTTTTTTGATAAACTTTCTGAAGGTCAAAGTCCACCGGTATTGTGGATTGGCTGTTCTGATAGCCGTGTGCCTGCCAACCAGATAACCAATACAAAACCAGGCGATATTTTTGTGCATAGAAACATTGCGAATGTGGTGGTGCACACCGATATGAATTTACTTTCAGTACTGGATTATTCAATTAATGTATTAAAAGTTAAACACGTTATTGTTTGTGGCCATTATGGCTGTGGCGGCGTGAAAGCTGCATTAGGCAATAAACAGGTAGGAATTATTGATAACTGGTTGAGAAACATCCGCGATGTATACCGTACTCACGAAAGTGAAATGGCGGCAATCAATGATCCTGATCAACGTTTTGACCGCTTAGTTGAATTAAACGCCATTGAGGGTGCTGCAAATGTAACCAATACCTCAATTGTACAAAGCGCCTGGGCCAATGGTCAGGAGCTAGCTGTGCATGCCTGGGTTTATAGTTTAAAAACAGGAATCATTAAAGACCTTAAAGTAACTTGTACTGGTCTTGATGATGTTGCCCCTGCATTTAAAGTAGGATAAAAACACCACAACAGGTGTTATTTTTTAGTTGTTAGGAAAAGCCCCACGATTTTAATCGGGGGCTTTTATTTTTTTGTGGTATTGGGCATGTTTCCCGCTTCGCCCTGATTGCCTTTTTCGGCATCCGTTCTGGCTTCTTCAGATCCAAAATCGCCTCTGCCAAAATTTCGGCCAAGGTTGCCTGCATCTGTTTCTACTGTGTTTTTCTTTTCTTTATCGTTACTCCGGTGGCGGGGCACCAATTGATCGGGCATATTGCTTTTATCAGCAGTGTTATCTGCTTTTTTATTACCCAGGTTTTTGTTATTATCTTTTGTATTTTCCATGATCTTCTTTTAAACTGCTTATATAAAACAGCAGAAAAGAAGATTGGTTTTACATCTTTAAACTGGAAGATTGAGATCCAACCAATCCACCTGCTTTATTTGGTTTTAGCTTCTTCTGTACTTAATAAGGCTTCCAGTTCTTTTACCTTTTCAGGATATTTTAGGGCAAGATTGTTTTTTTCACCCAAATCATCTGTCAGGTTGTACAGTTGCACCGTAGGCAGGTTTCCGCTATCGGTATGGGTAAGCTTATAAAAAGCTTCTCCTTTTGATGGCCTGATGTATTTCCAGTTATCCTTAACAATTGCCAGTTGATTACTCTGTTCAATAAAGAAGTCACGACCTTTTTGGTCTTTCCCGATAAAGGCGTCCCATACATTTTTACTATCAATTGCATTTTTGCTTTCCAAGTTGAAAAAACCGGCAAATGAGGCCAAGAAATCAATTTGTGAAACCAAGGCTCCGGAAACACCAGGTTTAATTTTCGCTGGCCACGAAATAATAAAAGGTTCGCGTGTACCACCTTCTAAAATGCTGTATTTTCCTCCGCGTAAACTACCTGCAGGTGTATGGCCGTTTAATTTTTCGAAACCCTGGTCTTCGTAACCATCCATAATTACAGGACCGTTATCGCTGCTAAATATGATCATCGTATTTTTATCAAGACCAAGGTATTTCAGTTGTTTGGTGATTTCGCCAACTGCCCAATCGAGTTGTAAAATTACATCGCCGCGATTGCCCAGCTCGCTTTTACCTTTAAACATGGTGGCAGCCAGACGTGGTACATGCGGTTCGGTTAAGGCATAGTACAGGAAAAATGGCTCTTGTTTATGATCTTCGATAAAATTTTTCGCTTTGGTTAAAAAGGTAAACGGAAGTTCCTCATCCGTCCAGCGGGCAAGCTTGCCCCCCTGCATATAACCAATGCGGC
The DNA here is from genome assembly GCF_059423705.1 of Pedobacter sp. GW460-11-11-14-TSB4. Lineage (NCBI taxonomy): Bacteria > Pseudomonadati > Bacteroidota > Sphingobacteriia > Sphingobacteriales > Sphingobacteriaceae > Pedobacter > Pedobacter sp. GW460-11-11-14-TSB4. The sequence goes on along the minus strand of NZ_JBWKYI010000017.1, from coordinate 7,267 downwards.
CAATGCCGTTTACAATGGTCTGGTTGTGCCCGTGATTAGCTTCAGCAGGCATTTTTAACAGTTCAGGATGGTCTTTTCCTGTTGGATCTGTACCAATTGGATTTTTATAATCAACTGCAATCGGATCTTTTGGATCTAAACCCACCACCAATTGATTTTCCATAAAAACAGTTGGCACCCTGTCGGCTGTAGCCGGGAAAATAAACGAATAATCAAAACCTACTTCTTTTGGTCCGGGTTTTACTTCTTTATTCCAATCCTTCTCTACTGCGTTGCCCAAACCCAGGTGCCATTTACCAACAAGTCCTGTTTTATAGCCGGCTTGCTGAAAAATTGAAGGAAGAGCGGTATTGTCTGTCGGAATAATTAGTGCGGCATCGCCCGGCAAAACACCTGTTCCTTTTTTACGCCATGCATATCTTCCCGTCATTAAGGAATAGCGCGAAGGTGTACAGGTAGATGCGGTAGCATGACCATTGGTAAACCGTAGTCCTTGCTTTGCCAGTGCATCTATATTTGGGGTGTTTATTTTTGTTGCGCCATAACAGCTGAGGTCGCCATAACCCAAATCGTCGGCGTAGATGATAATTACGTTAGGTTTCTTCTGTGCGGCAGCGTAAAAGTTGAAGCTGGCCATTACGACAAGCAGGGATAATAAAAATTTGTGGTTCATGGTTAGAAAAAGGATAGTGTTAGATAAATTTAAGCGATACAATCGCTGCTCTCTTCAATCCCCGTTACACACGAGGATTATGCGTATAAAAAAGGCCAAACAATAATGCCTGGCCTTGTATGTAAATATTAATCTTCTGCTAAGAACGGATAACGGTAATCAGTTGGTGGATTAAAAGTTTCTTTAATGGTACGTGGAGAAACCCAACGCAATAAATTGATCATTGCTCCGGCTTTATCATTCGTGCCTGATCCTCTTGCCCCGCCAAATGGTTGTTGTCCAACTACAGCACCTGTACATTTATCGTTAATGTAAAAATTACCGGCTGAGTTGCGCAAAGCGTAACTGGCTTTTTCAATCGCATATCTGTCTTGTGATAAAATAGCCCCCGTTAATGCATAAGGTGAAGTGGTGTCAATTATTTCTAAAACCTGGTCAAACTCTTGATCTTCGTATACGTATACAGATAACACCGGACCAAAAAGCTCCTCACACATGGTGGTATATTTCGGATCGTCTACTACCAGGATAGTAGGTTCGATAAAATAACCTTTGCTCTTATCGTAGTTGCCACCGGCGATTACTTCTACGCCTTTATCTTTTTTAGCCTGATCGATATATTTAGCCAATTTGTCGAAAGAACGCTCGTCAATTACCGCATTAATAAAGTTGCTGAAATCTTCGGTTCCGCCCATTTTAAATGAAGCTAAATCCCTGATCATTAATTTTTTAATCTCAGGCCACAGACTTTTCGGGATATAGGTGCGGCTAGCTGCAGAACATTTTTGTCCCTGATATTCGAACGCGCCCCTAACAATTGCAGTAGCTGAAGCAGCCACGTCTGCACTAGGGTGAACCAGGATAAAATCTTTACCACCAGTTTCACCAACTATGCGTGGATATGATTTGTATTTATGGATGTTTGTTCCGATGGTTTTCCAAATTTCCTGAAAAACTTTCGTTGAGCCTGTAAAGTGAATACCGGCAAAATCAGCATGATTGAAAACTACATCGCCAACTTCAGGGCCATCGGCAAAGATAAGGTTAATTACACCGTCTGGTAAACCCGCTTCGCGGAAGATCTGCATAATTACATTGGCTGCATAAACCTGGGTATCTGCAGGTTTCCACACCACTACATTACCCATCATGGCTACACAAGCAGGTAAATTACCAGCAATTGCGGTAAAGTTGAAAGGTGTTAAAGCAAATATAAAACCCTCTAAAGGACGTTGTTCTGTTCTGTTCCACATGCCATTAGGCGATACCGGTGGTTGTTGGCCATAAATATCCTGCATATAACTTACATTAAAACGCAAGAAATCAACCAGCTCGCAAGCGGCATCAATTTCAGCCTGATAGGCATTTTTACTTTGCCCAAGCATGGTTGCTGCATTAATTTGGTAGCGGTATTTTGTGGCAATCAAATCAGCAGCTTTCATAAAAATGGCAGCTCTATGTTCCCAGGCTAAAGCTTCCCAATCAGCCTTGGCGGCCAAAGCAGCATCTATGGCTTGTTTTACATGGCTTTTATCGCCATAACTAAAGGTAGCCAATACATGTTGATGATCGTGTGGAGCGACTACTTTCTTTTTATTTTTAGTATGTACCTCTTGTCCGCCAATAAACATCGGAATATCCAATTGTTTAGAACGCGCATCAGCAATAGCCTCTTTTAAAAGCGACCGTTCTTTTGTGCCTGGCGCATAGCTATTAATGGGCTCGTTAACCGGGGTAGGTACGTTAAAAAATCCTTTAAGCATATTTTATTTTTTATGATTTGGGCAAAGATAACGCTTTTTGGAATAGCCAATTCTATTATTCTGTAAAGAAAATAGGGCAAACGTTTGACTGTGCAACTGAATGATTAGCCGGGTTAATTAAAGGGGGATTTCGGTTAAAATTCGCCTAACCTAAATATGAGTTAACGGGTTTGCTGGCTTAAACAGCATACTCATTTACAGCAGCAGTTTTTGTTTCATCATGTCCAGAAAATCTTTTCGATAGGTTTCACCAATTAATATCTCTGCTGAAATACCTTTTAAAATGATCCTGTTTCCATCTATTGAAGTGATTTTGTTCAGTGCTACGATGAACGATTTCTGCACCCGGATAAATTGCGCTTTGGGCAATCTTTCCTCTACATCCTTCATGGTTAAGAGTGCAAGCGTTCTAATCCCGTTATGGTGAAAAGCGATATAGTTTTTCATGCCTTCAACAAAATCGATTTCGGCAATATTAATTTTAAGCATTTTACCTTTAGCTTCCGTTTTAACCATAAAATAATCATCATCCTGCTGGTTAACCGGTATGTTGGCTTTTTTGCTGTTGATTATCTTTTGTGCTTTATTTATGGCTTGTAAAAAACGAGGCAGCGGGATAGGTTTAACTAAATAATCAACCACATCGAGGTCAAAACCAGCGGTAGCAAACTCCTTATAGGCGGTAGTCAGGATCACCTGCACATCTTTGTTGTTCATTGTTTGGATGAAATCAATTCCCGAGATCTCCGGCATATGGATATCCAAAAAAATGAGTTCTACCGGGTTGCTGCTTAAAAAGCTCAATGCATCAATCGGATTGGTAAATGTTGCAGTAATCTGTATTGCTGCAACAGATTTCAGGTAATGTTGTATTACTTCAATGGCATGGTCTTCGTCATCAACAATAATGCAGTTAATCATGAGGTATATGGTTGAGGTTTAATCGGCGGTAACTTGAAATGTTCTAAAAAGCCCAAATTATCAAATGAACTTGGTTTTTCCTGATGATCGGTAATCTTATTGTATGGTAAAGTTAATTCAAGACTATAATCAAATTCGGTTTCGTTAATATTTAAGGCAAAGCCTTTGTTGTAATGATTGGTAAGGCGTTTTTTTATGTTTTCCATACCTATTCCACTCGAGAGTTCTTTAGGCCCGTTTTTCTTTTTGTTCCAGGTGCTGAGATGGATATTATGGTCGATTTCATTAATACTTAGCAATATTTTAACTGGATGCATATTTTCTGTACAGTTACCATGTTTTAAAATATTCTCTACAATGGTAATTAGAATTAACGGAATCAGTCTTACATGATCGGTATTTCCATTCACTTTAAAATCGATCTGCAACTTGTTGTTGAAACGAAGCTGATTAATTTTAATTACGTTTTTAATGTGATCAATTTCCTCGTCTATTAAGGTCATCCGGTCGTCTTTATCTATTTCTAACGAATAGCGCATGATTTCACTAAGCGTCATGATGCCATTGGCCAGTTCTTCTGATAAGGGTAAGGATTTTGCAAAAAAGAAATTAAGGGTGTTATTTAAAAAGTGAGGATTAATCTGTGCACGGAGAAAAGCATATTCTGCCTCATGTTTTTCTTTTTCGATAAGGCGTAGTTTTCGTTCACGTTTAATTCCTTCAGAGGCAAAATGGTAGCCAATACCTATAATTGAATACCGAATAAAAACCAAAAGTACGGCTGCCCCATAATTTATAAAATTGAATGGGGCTGGAGTTGATCCATTTGCATTAACATAAGGCCTAATATGATAAGTTGTAGCATACCAAAGGAGGTAAGAGCAAGCGAAAGCAATCGTAATTCCTAAGAATAAGGAAAATGGTTTTAATGGGTTGGTATATTTTCTACATGCTAAAATGCATAAATATACGGTACAGATATTCGGAATTTGAAATAGAAAAATGTCCCCAATATTAAAAATATAGCTTTTAGGATTTTGAGCGTAAGTCAAAATATTATTTAGTAGCACATAAATCACCCAAAATATTATGTGGTAGGTAACTAGTCTATATTTATGTTTTATCATTAGTTACTTTTGTAGTTTTTTACATAGTTTACCCAATCAACCTCTTGATCAGGGATAATTACATTTGGAGCGATTCCTATATTATCTAATGGCCGTTTTATGGCGTGTAGCGATTTTGCTACTGGATAAACAAGAGTGAAAAATTTGCAAGGAGGATGAGTAATTACCATTTCTCCGTAATCAACACTTCCAGCAGTATTTTGTCCGTATAAAGTTACTTTTTTACTTTGTTCAGCTCTTAAAATAAAAAATTCGCCACTACTTGCCGTATTCCCGTTAATTAGGATAGAAATACGTTCAGGGTTTTTTAATACTTTCGATAGCTTCAGGGTACTGGATTTATAGAGTGGGTAAAATTCATTTAAATTAGCTCTCAATTTTTTCGCGTTCTTTTTTAATTCTTTTCTTGAAGCTGCTGATGCATATGGATAATCTTTTTCGTAACAATCACGAATATTGTCATCTGTGGCTAATACAATACCACCATCAATATGTATGGGGTTCGTATATAAATAAGGAATTATTTTTTCAAAACAACCGGTTGTACCTCCTGAATTATCACGGACATCAATAATAAGATGCTTAGTATTAGCTAAATTATCCTTATTTTTTTCAATTAAACCATCTATTCTTGTTTTATACTTCGAATTGAAAGAAGGAAGTAAAAGAAGGGATGTTTGATTATCTAATTTTTTAAAACTAGACATTAAGTTAGGTTCGGTGTATACAGGAGGAGGTATCGTTTTCGCTTTTCTTTCACCTCTTATCCATTTTCCCAAAAAACCAAAATCTAGTACGTCATTCTGTTTAATTAAAGCGGGGTAATTAACCGAATGATCACCGCCGCTATAGTAAATAGTTTTATACTGATTGTCAGTCTTCCCGATTTTAAATTTTATTTGTTGTGGCATCCATCGTACACTATCGGCTTTTATCACAAAACCAATAAATTCAATATTTTTTTTGGTGTGATCTTTAACAATTCCAATTTCATACATCCCATAATTCCAAATTCCTTCTATACTATCTAGCGTTTTCTTATTTTCCTGTAGATAAGATTTAAAACGTTTTTCTGTCCAGGTTGTTTTCTCTTCATTAGCAAAAAACATCTTCACTGAATCAGGAGAAAGTTTGCTAAAATCCATCCCGACATCAATGTGCTTGTCTTTGAAAAAACTGAGCCATTCTCTCATTAAGCTTAAACACTTGTAAGAATTGGAAGTAGAGGCAACGTGCTGTAAACTATCCGTAAATTTTTTAAATTGAAACTGGTTTGAAGGATTTACTTTATCAGGATAACCAATGTAGTTTTTTTTGATTTTTTCTACCAGGAATAGAAAATTATCATTACAGTTACAATTTTGAGCTTTTAAGGCAAATGAAAAGATAAATAAGAAAAAAAAGAGAAATATATATTTCATCAATAATGGGATAGTGTTTGCAAATGTTTTAATTTTAAACTGATTTGATGCATAAATACTAACCACTTAAGGTTTGATTATGTATTGTTTTATTTTCACAATCAGGCTCTCCTGATAGGTTAGTAGTTGGACTATTACCTCCGATAATTTTCTTCATTTGCTCTTTCGTCAAATGGGTAAAGTCGTTTCTCTTAAAAACAAATAAAGTCTTTTTTTCTAATTTTTTGTTTTTCATAATTAAAATAATGGATAGTTAAATAAATGTGTTTAAAAGTGTTATTTCTGGATGTAACAGCCAAAAAATATACACCAAACGGCTGTTTAACTGTACCAAACCAATATATTGTGTAATTTAACTAGTAAATCTTTTTAGTTTTATACATCTTTACATAATCAATCCAATCGGTAACATGGTCTGCCATTTTATGGATGAGACGTAAAGAGCCAACATAATTTTTAAAATTCTTTCTGTTAAGCATTGAAATCATCACTACAGTTTCACTTCTGCGCTTATAAATTATAGAATGGACATAAGCATAATAAGTAGAAGATAATTTTTTTCCATCGTTTTCAATTACAATTATAGTCGATATTTATATTTAAATGGTGAACTATTTTAAAATACATATTTGTCTTATTTTCTATGTAGACAGAGATTTGGATTAGCGCCAGTTTCATTCAATGTTGTAATTTTTGGTAGTGTTTGATCGTATTATCCCTTTTTGTACTTATAAAAAGCCTTTTAGTGTATCTTTTTTTTGGTTGAAATTTAATATCCAATACTTGTTTCATGTTAGGCCAACATAGGCGGAATCTGAAAAGCCTTAAATGAGTAAGAAAACTTAAGTGAAAAACTAATTATGAAAAATTTAAAATTAGAAAATTTTGGCGTTCAGGAAATGGATGCTAAGGAAATGATTAACACCGGTGGAGAAGGATTTCCATGGGCAGCTTTGGGCATAGCTATAGCTATATCAGCAATAAATAATTGGGGAGATATTAGAGAAGGATGGCATGATGGTGGAACTGGGAAAGCTCGTCATTAAAATATTTAATATAAAAAAAGAAAAAATATTGAATTTTTTCATTAACGTAATTATAGGTCTTGGAATATATGTATTTATTCAATACGCACCAGATCTATTCCGTCTAATTTTTTAATATAATATTATGAAGAATTTACAAGAATTAAGGGTAGATGAGTTGAGTTTAGAAGAGTTGTTAAATATCGATGGAGGAGAATCTGCATGGTATTGGGTGGCATTCTACACTCACGAATTTCTTATCTATGCAAACGAACAAGGTAAAAGTTCACATATGCATAGTGCAGGATAAATTGTAGTTTAAAAGGGGGCATACGAG